>CAYPCK010000140.1:0-6230 GCA_964409185.1 uncultured Anaerolinea sp.
CAAACATCCCTGTGGGTGATCTCGACCGCGGCTTGGTGGATTACTTCGCCGGAGCCTACGATGTCGCGCTTGTCGCCTTCGACCGGTATATCGAAGCGACTCCCGCCCACGACGGCACCGCCTCCTACTACCGCGCGCTAACCCTGCGCGAAATGCAACGAAACCAGGAAGCGATCGAAGCGTTGGATGCGTTCATCAAATCGTATCCATCGCACACGCGCTGGGTAGAGGCGTGGGAGGATAAATCTTTCCTCGAGTGGGCAACGCAAGGGGATAACCAGGCTGGCGCAAAAACCCTGCTCGATTTTGTGGCGGCAGTCCCCGCTTCAAACCAGGCGCCAACTTTTCTCATGACCGCCGCGCGCATCACCGAACGCGATAACCGCCTCGAGGAAGCCGCTCAGATCTGGGAACGCGTCGCCAATGAATATTCTGCCAGTGAGCAAGCGCCAGAGGCTTTGCACCTTGCGGGAATCACCCGCTACCGGCTGGGTGATTTTTCCGGGGCGTTGGTCATCTTCCAGCGCGGACTCTTGCTCGCCACCCTGCCCGAAGACCGCGCGCGCGCCCTATTGTGGATCGGCAAGACCCATCTCCAACTCGGCGATAACGCATCCGCGCAGGAGGCATGGCAACAGGCGCAAGCCATCGACTCCAGCGAGTATTACAGCATCCGCGCGCGCGAGCTGATCCTCGGCGAGACGCCATTTGGGTCACCGGTCATCGTCAACTTCACCCCGGACATGGAGCAGGAGCGGAAAAACGCCGACGCGTGGATGCGCATCACATTCAACCTCCCCGCTGAAACAGACCTCGCGGGTCCCGGCGCGCTGGCAGGCGACCCTCGTTTTGTGCGCGGCACGGAATTGTGGGAATTGGGCATGTACGATGAGGCGCGGCTAGAATTCGAAGCGCTACGCGAATCGGTAAGCGCCAACGCTGTGGATAGTTATCGCCTGGCGAATCATTTACTTGAGATCGGTTTGTACCGCTCCGCGATTTTTGCCGCCCGCGAGGTCCTCTCGCTGGCAGGGTTGGAGAGTCAGTCCGCGTCGTTGACCGCGCCGCCATACTTCAACCATATCCGTTACGGGTTTTACTACCGCGACCTTGTCGTAGCTGAATCGCAAAACTTCGCGCTCGACCCGCTCTTGATGTTCAGCGTCATCCGCCAGGAAAGTTTGTTCGAAGGGTTCGTCAAATCGAACGCCGGCGCGCACGGGTTGATGCAGGTCATCGCGCCGACCGGCGCGCAGATCGCCGGCGAACTCGGCTGGCCCCCTGGCTACGACGAACAGGACCTCTACCGTCCTAATGTGAGCGTCCGGTTTGGCGCGTATTACCTCGACAAGAACAAAAACCTGCTCGGCGGGAATACCTACGCCGCGCTTGCCGCCTACAACAGCGGGCCGGGCAACGCCCTCGCCTGGAGAGACCTGGCGGGCAACGACCCCGACCTTTTCCTCGAGGTGGTGCGCTTCGAGGAAACACGGAATTACATTCGCTTGATCTACGAGATCTTCAACACGTATCGGTTCTTGCACAGCCCCTAGTAATTGAAAAAAATCTTACCCCAAATGCGCCACAATGCGAGAGTGGGCGGTTTCCGTGTCCATATCGAGCACGGCGATCAACTTATCGCGCCCGGAGGAACCCGCCACAATATCGAGGCGTGATTTTGCAACTCCTAAAATCTCTGAAAAGAATTCGATCAACGCCTTGTTGGCTTCGTTATCCGCGGGTGGCGCGGCGATGCGCACCTTGATCGTCCCATCGTTCAGCACTTCCACGATCTCGTTCCGGCTGGCGCGCGGCGTCACGCGCACCGCCAGCGCCGATCCCCTTTTTCCATCGTGCATTTTCATTTTCTTGTCAGACATGGCTACCTCAGCGAAGATAGAAGGGCTACAATGAAACGCGAAACGAATTGGAGCAAAATCATCAGGACCATCGGACTGAAATCGAGCATCCCCGCCGTGGGCACCACGCGCCGGATCGGCAGGAGCATCGGCTCGACGATGTTATCAATTCCGCGCCGCACCGGGTGATACGGATCCATGAAGTACGAAAGGATGACGGACACAAAGACAAGCAGGGTCAGGAGTTCGAATAATAGTCTGACAATAGCGATCAAAGTGTCCATTACGCTTCATTCTCCGATGTAGTTCTGCGCTCGCCGACGATAGCCGTTCCCACACGGACGAGGGTGGCGCCCTCCTCCACCGCGATGGCAAAGTCCATGCTTGTGCCCATCGAGAGTTCGCGCCAATCTCCGCCGCCGGGGAGTTGATTCCGCAAAAAATCGCGAAGCAACCGCAATTGGCGGAAGAAACGGCGCGAGGCTTCCGCGTCCGTCCCCAAGGGGGGCATGGTCATCAATCCTTGCACGCGCAGGGATGGCAATTCGAGGATGGCGGCGATGTCAGGGAGCAGGGTTGACCAACGGGAGTCATCGGATGCGTCCCAGCCTGATTTTGATTCTTCGCCGCCCACATTGAACTCCAGCAAGACCGGCAAGGAACGATTGGCGTCGCGCGCAAAACGGTCGAGGCGCCGGGCAAGTTTGAGGCTGTCGAGCGAGTGTAAAAGTGCAAAATGTTCCGCCACGGCGCGCGCCTTGCGACTCTGGACGTGACCGATCATGTGCCATTCTACACCAGTTTGACCGGCGAGGGATTGAATTTTCGTGACACCTTCTTCGGGGTAATTCTCGCCAAGGATTTGCGCGCCTGCTTCGATGGCGGCGCGGACGATCTCGATCGGCTGTGATTTGGTGACCACCACCAAGCGGACCTCGCCCGCCGGGCGGTCTGATCTGCGGGCGGCGTCGGCGATCTGGTCGAGGGTGTGCAGGTATTTTTCGCGGATGGTAGAAACGAGATCGGGCATGACAACGCACCCTTTATTTTGAACCACGAAGGCGCAAAGAACGCGAAGGTTTTCTTTTATTCTTAATTCTTTGCGAACTTCGCTTCTTCGCGGTGAGAATCGTTTTCACAGCGCGATCAACGCCCCAAAGCGACCGGTGCGTCCTTTTTCGGCGCGGTGCGAGAACCAATCCTCGGTGTGGCAAGCCGTACAGATTCCCGCCACTTCGACCTGATTCACACCGGCTCGATTCAACAGGAGTTGGTTGGTCTTCCAAAGGTCGAAGTGAATCTTGCCATTGACCGATTTCAAGACCTGATCCGATTCGTCTCCAAATCTTTGCATGACTTGCAGGATCACGTCCGCGCCGATCTCGTAATGGTCGGGACCGATGGAGGGACCGATGCATGCGATAATATCGGCGGGGTTCGAGGCGTAATTCTTTTTCATCGCAGTCACCATCGCTCCCGCCACGTCGCGCAGGGTACCCATCCAACCGGCATGGGCAACACCGATCACCCCGCTACGCGGATCGTGCGCAAGGATCGGCACGCAATCGGCGAAGCGCATGAACAGGCTGACCTCGGGTTTATCGGTCAGGATGATATCCGCCTGCCGGACAGATTCTCCTTCGGGGCGTGGCGCGTGAGCACACACCACATCCGCGCTATGTATCTGCCAGACATCGAAGATCGTCTCAGGCGCGAGGCTCAAGGCGCGAAAGGCGCGTTGCCGATTTTCTTTGACCCGCTCGAGGTCGTCCCCCACAGTGCCTCCCACATTGAGCGACCCCCACGGCTCCGGGCTGACGCCTCCATGGCGTGTGAACACGGCATGTTTTGTGTGCAGCGATTCGAATTGAAAGTAGCAAAGTCCGTCAGCGGTTGTAAAGGGCATGATCGGAATACCCGAACGAAAGAGCGCGAGTCACGCCTGCACCTGTTCGATGGAGGAAAATTTTTTAACGAAGAACTGGCGAGTCTCATCCATGGATTCTTCCATGTGTGGGAAGGCAAACCAGGCGGTCATGAAGCCGAATAAACCGCCCGTGAACACGCGCAGGAACGGCGTGCTTTCGCGATACGGCAGGAGTTTGGCAAGCCACTCCCACTCGATCTGGCTGAACAACTGCGAAAAGCCGTCCAATCCGATGGGTCCCATACCGAAGAGGATCCAAAATATCCAATGCAACGGCTTTAGGCGGCGTCCGCTACCCGCATAGACAATGCCGAATAAAAAGATCGCCCCGTAAATGGCGACATCGCGCTCGCACAACGCAACCTTGTAGCCGACGGTCTCATTGCCGATGTATTCCCGCGCTTCGAAGCGAGCGAGACCCGATGCGTTGTGTAAGCCGGTGATCCCAGTCGCCTCTTCAAAGGATTTCACACCGGAAAGCCCCGCCTCTTCCAACGGGTAGTACGCCTGTTCGCCGAACAGGAAGAACGACCGAAACCCAAACTGATGACATAACGGTTTGTAGAGCGTGTAGAGCACTTTGGCAGGAATCGGCGCGCCGACTTTCATCAGGGTGGGCGCAAGGAAGGGCAACCCCACGTACAGCAAAATAAATGCGTTCAAAACCGCGAGATAATGCCGCGACATCCAGTGCATGATCCGATCGGCGCCGCTGATGGATTGTCCGCGGCGGAGGCGGTCGTGATGGTCTTCGCGTCCGAGGCGGTCAAGCTGACCGCGCCGGTCTTTTGCCGCGCCGAGTGTCATTGCTAATTTTTGTTTGTCGAAGGGCGCTTCGAGCCGGTAGGGACCGACCTCGACAACCGGGACGCGCGCGCCGTAACTTTTCCGGATGGCGGGGTCGGAATCCACATCCACTTCCACGAGACGGTGGGGGAATTGCGCCTGGAGCGATTCCAAATCTGCTTTTGCCGCAGCGCTCGCTTCATCATCCCTGCGGGAAAATAATGTGACAGTGTACATGGAGGTTGATTCTAAAGACCGAAGTCGATCCAGAAGAATCGCCCCGCGGCGGCAATGCGCTCGAAGATGCCGGTGAAGAGCATGATGCCGATGATCACCAGAACGATTCCCATGGCAACTTCCACGTAGCGCATTACTTTGCTGTATTTACGCAGGGTCAACGAGACCCAGCCCACGCCCAAAGCGGCGATGAGGAAGGGGATGGCGAGCCCAGCCGAATAGGCGGAGAGAAGCGAGGCGCCTTGCGAGATCGAGCCGCCATTGAGGACGAGGGTCAGAATCGCTCCGAGGACAGGTCCCACGCAGGGAGACCATCCCGCCGAGAAGAAGACTCCCATGAGCGCGGAGGACAAGTATCCCCATTTTCGATCGGGCAATTGCTGAACGCGGGTATCGTACTCGAGGAACGGGATGCGGAACACGCCGATCATGTGCAAGCCAAAAACGGCGACAACGATTCCGCCAACTTTGGACAGGACGAAACGAAGATCAAATAACAGGCGCCCAAACGCGGACGTGGCAATACCGAGAGTGACAAACACAAAACTGAAGCCAAGCACAAAAGCAAGCCCGTGGGTAAACGTGACGAAGCGGTTGTTCTCGGTGGTTTCCCCGCCGACCGCCCGCCCGCCAAGGTAGCCGACGTACGCCGGCACGAGCGAAAATACGCATGGCGAAAGAAACGACGCCAGCCCGGCGAGGAAGGCAAGCCCCAGGGTGATCTGTGTAAATTCCATGTGATTCCTTTTTGCTCAGAATTGCAATTTCGATGTGACCACGATGGTGCCGTGATCGGGCAGGGACACGCGCTGCTCGCTTTGGGCGAGGGAGATGTAAGGCGTCGTCCAGCGGAAGATCCACTTCGCATCTTCCGGGGTGACGTTGATACAGCCATGCGAGCGTTTTTCGCCGAAGGAGTTATGCCAGAACGCGCCGTGGATGGCGATCCCATCCCCGCTGACCATGGTCGACCATGGGACCGCTGGTGTGGAGTACCCGGATTGGAAACTGCCGGCGGTCATGTTCAACGAGATGATCTTCCAGTGTGTGAGCAGGTTGCCAACGGGTGTGGCCAGTTTGTCGCTGACCTGACCCGTCTCTGGGTCGTAAGTGATGCCGCTGGAGGTTCGGCAATAAAACACTTCCGTAGCGCCTTCGAAGCAGGATAAGGTCTGGCGGTCGAGGTCTACTTGGATGCGTTTATCGTCCGGTGAGACGTCCGGGCTGATGGGTGAAATATCCTCTTCGGTGAGGATCTTGAATGCCGCGCCATCCGCCCAAAAATATTCGCCGTACGCGCCATAGCCGTACCCGTGACCGTTCGCGTCCTCGTTCCAGCGATATTCGGCAAAGCCGTTATTCGTGCGGATTTGGTCAATCCACACCACCTGACCGTAATACAAGCGCGGCGGAAAGTTGTA
>CAYPCK010000141.1:0-6208 GCA_964409185.1 uncultured Anaerolinea sp.
GATGTGCTCGACCTCGGCGCGGGGACGGGTCGGCTCGCGGTGATGCGCGCGCCGCGCGCAAAGTCAATCAAGGCGTTCGATGTGTCGGAGGAAATGTTGCGCGTGTGCCGTCGGCGGTTGGAATCGGGCGGGTGGACAAACTGGGATGTGAAAGTCGCCGACCATCGTCAATTACCAATTACAAATAACTCTTCCGACCTGGTCGTCTCTGGCTGGAGCGTGAGTTACCTCGCGGTGTGGAATCCAAAATCGTGGAAAAGAGAATTGGAGAATTGGCTGGAGGAAATGAGGCGCGTGCTTAGACCGAACGGCGTCATCGTGTTGTTCGAATCGCTGGGGACGGGGAATGATTCGCCAGTCAGGTTGAGTCACCTTGCCGATTTTTACCCATGGCTCGATCAAGTCGGATTCCAAAACAAGTGGATTCGCACAGACTATAAATTCGACTCGCTGGCGGAAGCCGAGGAGTTATCGCGCTTTTTCTTCGGCGATGAGTTGGGAGAAAAAGTCAGGCAGAACGGTTGGGTCGTCCTGCCTGAGTGCACGGGAGTGTGGTGGAAAAAAATGTAACGACTTAAGTCGTTACTACATCTGTCTCTTAAACCCGTTCAGCGCGGCTTTGACGAGGCTGACCAAGATCATGATCATGGTCGCGGCGAAGAACGCCCACTTGAGCGAGGTGCTGATTCCTGATATCCACGCCACGAGCGCGGGTTTGGATGGGTACACGGAGAGCATCGTGATGATGCAGATGTTTTCGATCATGTCGAACACCCACGAAACGGCGGGGGCGATGTTGAATTTTTGAAACGCGCTGGCGGAGGGGAAAGCGCGCTGCAGCAGGACCGACATCAACAAACCGTAAAACAACACGTACGCAATCGGGTGAACGATGTCGGCGGTCAATTCGAACGCGCGATAGGCGGCGCGGGCTTCGGGGCTGTACGACTCGATCGCGACAAACGCTTGATCGGGCGTGTAAAACGGTTTGAGGTCGAGCGGTCCCGCCGCCAATTGCGCCTGCATTGCCGGCGCGAGTTGTGTGAAGAAAAATATCTCCACGGCGAACGCGAGCAGGATCAGCCAGGTCTTCGATGAAAGCTTGTGGAATGTGCTGGAAAGGTTGGCGAGCATGGTTTCCTCCGCGAGATTATTTGATGAATGGCTCGGCTTGATTCGCCAGCGCATCGAGCACGCGTTGTTTGTGATTGCCGAGCATGGTCATCGTTTCCATTTCAGTCACGGTGAAAAACCCCGCATCGGTCGTCTCGTTGCTCAAGCCAAGTTTACCGCCGACGATCTCCGCTTCAAAGGATAACGCGACAACGAAGGCTTTATTCCCATCGGGATAAATGATCAACTGATTCGGATCGCTGTACACGCCGACCAAACGCTTCACGCGGACGTGGAGACCCGTTTCCTCCCTCGTTTCGCGTTCGCACGCCTCCGCCGCCGACTCGCCCGAATCCATTGCGCCGCCGGGCAGGCACCATTGACCGTTATCCGTTCGGCGAGTGAGCAGGACGCGTTTGTTTTCGTCGAAGATGATGGCGGTGCAGCCGAGACGGAGTTGCCCTTGTTTGCCGAGGCGTTCGCCGTAGAGGATTTGGGTCATGGTGAGTACCTTCATAGGATATATTATCCCGCAAAACGATGGTTTTATCGAGGCTATGTTACAATGGAATCGTCCAACAATCCATATTCAAGATGCAATGGGAGAGTTAATGCGTATTAAGAAAGTGAGTGGTCATTGCGACTCGGTGAACAGGTAATGTCTGAGCAAGTCAGCGATGAAAAGCTTGCTTCTCGGGTTGCGCAAGGTGATTCTGCCGCCCTCGAAGCCTTGTATGACCGTCACGCCGCGACTGTCCTTGCCATGATGCTGAAGATCCTCGGCGATCGGGCAACTGCGGAGGATGTGTTACAGGAAACCTTCTGGCGAGTCTGGCGGGGCGCGTCCACGTACCAGCCTGAGCGCGGATCATTTACCGGCTGGCTGTTCCGAATTGCCCGTAACCTTGCGATTGATGCGTACCGCCGGCGTAAAACGGGTCCGCAAGTCATCCTTGAGGGCGGCGAGGCTGAACCGATCCTCGATCGTACACCCGATCCTGATATGAATGTTGCGGATCATGTCCAGGCAGCGATGTTACAGCGGCGGGTACGGCAGGCGCTGAATGATTTGCCTCAGGAGCAAAGACAAGTAATCGAACTCGCTTATTATTATGGGATGACCCGGCAGGAGATTGCCTCTGCCACCGGGCAGGCGCTGGGAACCATCCACACCCGAGCCCGTCTTGGATTGCAAAAGTTGCGTGATGAATTGGAAGAGGAAGAGTTTAAAGGATAAAAATGGATAAGAAGATCGAAGAGTTGCTTCCGTTTTATGCGCTGGGCGCGTTGACCGACGAAGAGCGGGAGTTCGTCGAGACGTATTTGCGCGGGCATCCTGAAGCGCGGATGGAGTTAGACGGGCTGGAATCTGCCGCGGCTGAATTGCCGTATGGTGCGACGCCCATCACGCCGCCAGACCGCGTAAAGGAGTCGTTAATGTCGCGTGTCCATGCGGACGTTGAGGCGAGGGAACGCGCTTCGAAGCAGAGACAGGTTGAACGTCCGCGTGAGAGGCGGTGGGCAGATTTATTCCCAGCCTTCAGCATGGGCGCTGCCGTCGTCGCGGTCGTTTGGGCTACGGTGTTGAACATCCAGCTGGCGCGGTTGCAAAATCAGGTTTTGCTGTTGAGCGAGGCGCTGGTGGCACAGGCAAGTTCGATCGAACAGATCAATGCAAATCTGCCTCAGGCTTCCCCGGCGACGACCGTTTCACTGAAAGGGACGGAGGCTCAGCCCGAAGCGCGCGGGCAGTTGATTGTCGATCAACAGAGTCAGTCTGCTGTGTTGGTGATCGCCGGCCTGCCGCAACTCGAATCCGGGAAAACGTATCAGGTTTGGTTGATCGACAGCGGCGGACCAAAAAGCGCAGGCTTGTTGACCGTGGATGCGAATGGCCAGGGTCTGTTGATCGTAACGGCGGCGATCGCCATCGGCGAGTTCAACGCGCTGGGGGTTTCGATCGAACCCGAGGGAGGGAGCGACCAACCCACGGGCGAGATCGTTGTGTTAAGCGATTTGTAAAATTTCATTACTGACAATGAAGGAGAGCCAGGATCTTCCCGGCTCTCCTTTTTGATTCCATACATGCAAACTGGTTTGCTCTGCGTAGTTAGCAGTAGGTATACCCTTCGGATCCGACTCCCCACACTGAAAGGAGGCGATGCATCGGAAAATTCGAAAGAGGCTTGTCGAAACAAATTGTTCAAACTTTTTGAGGAGATAAACAATGAAAAAGATTTTGACCGTTGGGCTGTATATTGTTAGTATCGTGGCGTTGGTGTTTGGCTTGGCGGCCGTCCCTACCCGCGCGGCAGACCATCTCGATGCCCCGGGGCTGACGCCTCCGGGCGGCGATACGCGGCTGGATATTACCGACGTATACGCGTTCCAATCGCCGACAAACCCGACCCGCACGGTGGTCGTCATCGGCGTGAATCCGCTGGCGGGTGTGTTGAACGATGGAACGTTCAACCCCGATGCCTCCTACGAGATCCACGTGGATAACAATGGCGACGCGATCAGCGACCGCGTTGGGAAAATCACATTCTCTGCGCCGGATATGTATGGCAATCAGCGCGTGACCATGCGCGGCATGTTGCCCGGCGGCAGGGCGATCCTGGCGAGAGGATGGACCGACCAGAACATACCGATTACCGTCGGCGGCGGCGGAATGATCCGGGCGGGCGTGTTGGATGATCCGTTCTTCTTCGACTTGAACGCGTTCCTGGGCACGGATGGCCGCACCTTCTGCGACGGCGGCGAGAATAACTTCTTCCAGGGCTTGAATATTTCCGCCATTGTGGTTGAGTTCCCAAGCGTGTGGCTCGGATCCGTCAATGTGGGCATCTGGGCTCGCACGGTGCTTAATGGCCAGCAGATCGACCGCATGGGCAGACCCGCCATCAACACGGTGTTCATCCCCAACAACCCGTTTGAGCCTTCCGGCAGCGAACCTTCGCAAAAGAACGCCTTCAATGCCGGGGCGCCTGCGAATGATCAGGCAAATTTCCGCGGTGAAGTGGTTGACACCCTGGAAATCTTTTACGGCGCCGGGAATGGCACCGCCCAGACCCTTGCCGACATCCTACTGCCCGATATGTTGAGCTACAACCCGACCTCTTCGGCGGGATTCCTCAACGGACGCGGGCTGGCAGATGATGTCATCGACGTTGAACTTGGTCTGGTGACGAATGGCATCGTCCCATCCGACTGTGTGGCGAACGATTCTGCGTTTAGCGCATCGTTCCCATACCTTGCCCCAGCCAACCCGTAAGCAGGTACCAGTAGGACCAGATGGAGGCGGGGAGACCCGCCTCCATTAACCAGTTACCTTTGATTTGTCTTGAGGAGATCCAATGAACCAACGTAAAGCCATTTTCCTCTTATTTTTCGTATCGTTGAGCATTCTTGCATCCTTTATTTTTTTGGCAGATTCCAATGCTGGCGGACTTCCTGCTCCTGAGAAGATTCAGGGAAGCGCGTTGGCAAACATCCCTCCCGTGGAGGATGCGATCCGGTCCATTCAAAATAAAATCGAACAGAATCCTCAGGATGCCGTCAGTTATACGCTTCTAGGCGACCTCTACCTGCGTCAGGCGCGCGAGACCGGGGATGTCGCCATCTTCCAACGCGCGGAGGAGTCGCTGACTCACGCATTGGAGTTGCTTCCTGGCTATACTCCTGCGCGGGTGTCTCTGGCTTCGGCGTATTACAGCCAGCATGAATTCGAGAAGGCGCTGAAACTGGTACAGCAGATTTTCGAAGAGAACCCGAAAAATGTCCAGGCGCGCATCATCATGGCGGACTCTTACCTCTCACTTGGGAATTACCACGAAGCCGATGCAATCTATGATGACCTCGCTTTGACAATATCCACGCCGCCCCTGCTGGCGCGTATCGCATATCTTGAGGAGCTGAAAGGGAACCAGGAGAAGGCGTTGGATCTGATGCGCCAGGCTGCCGGGGATGCCCTCCATTCCGGTGGGACGAAGGAGAATGCGGCGTGGTATCTCTTGCGCGTGGGCGATGTGAACTTTAACATGGGAGAGATCGAAGAGGCAGGCAGGTACTATGAAGCCTCACTGCGGGTGTTCGATAACTATCCGCTTGCCTTGGCGGGAATGGGAAAGGTCCGGGCGGCGGAGGGCAGGTATGAGGACGCCGTCGCGTACTATCAACGCGCAGTGAATACCATCCCGCAACCGGAATATTTAGCCGCCCTGGGCGATCTGTACGCGCTCACCGATCAGCCCGATCTGGCGCAACTGCAATATGAGACGGTTGAATACATCGGCACCCTAGCCGCGCTCAATGAACAGGTATACAACCGCACGCTTGCCAATTATTATTCCGATCACGACCAGAATCCAGAAGAAGCCCTTCGCCTTGCGTTGGCTGAACTTGAAACGCGCAAGGATATTTTCGGCTACGACGCGGCGGCTTGGGCGCACTACAAGAACGGTAACTATGAAGAAGCCCGGAGGCTTATCGAACAAGCCCTGTCTTTGGGCACGCGCGATGCCCGCCTATATTTTCACGCGGGCATGATCGCGTACGCGCTGGGGGACGACCAGTCCGCGCGGGAGTATCTTGATCAAGCATTGACGATCAACCCGCACTTTTCCATCTTGGATACCAAGACCGCGCGCGAAACCCTAGACGCGCTGCAACTCACCGCAGGAAAATAAAAGATCAGGAGCTTGACATGAAAACAAACCTCCGCGCAGGTGTGGCAATTCTCACCTTGTTTCTTTCGTTTGCGCTTGTGCCTGCCGCATTCGCGCATCCGCTGGGTAATTTCACCATCAACCAATTCGTCGGCTTGGCGATCAGCCGCGAGACGATCCATGTGGATTATGTGGTTGATATGGCTGAGATCCCCGCGTTTCAGGAACTGGCGCCGTATGATTCCGATGGCGACAGGCAACCGGACCTACCCGCGATCCAAACGTACCCCGCAGAAAAATGCGCCTCGCTTCAACCCGACTTGAAGCTGTCTCTAAACCGCGAGCCTTTAACTCTCACCCTGACATCCTCTGCTGTCGAATTTCCGATGGGAGTTGGAGGCTTGCCCACCTTGCGCTTATCTTGTGAA
>CAYPCK010000142.1:0-6189 GCA_964409185.1 uncultured Anaerolinea sp.
TCTTTATCCTTTGCGAGTTGATCCGCATACTTGAACTTTTCCACCCGTGACGCGGACACGAGCGTCAGCAGGTCGTTCAACCTTTCCTCGCGCTTTTCGAGCAGGGAATCGTTTTCGATCAGTCGCAGCGCGTACCCCATCCGCCCGCCGGAGATGTGCGCGATCAACTTTGCCCGTGAATTCTCCAATCCTCGGTCTTCCAATTCTCTTTGCACCTCCTCGACACCCAACGGTCTCAACCGCAATACTTCGCATCTTGAAACAATGGTCGGCAGTAACTGTTCGGGGTTGTCGGCAGTGAGGATCAATACCGCGTACGACGGCGCTTCTTCGAGCGACTTCAACAACGCGTTCGCGGCGTTATCGTTTGCCTCTTGAAATCTCAAAAACAACGCCACGCGATATTTTGATTGGAATGGTTTGAGCGCAAGCAGTTTGCGCGCTTCGCGGATCTGGTCCACTTTCAGGATGCCGCCATCCGATTCGGATTCAACGATGGTCAAATCGGCGTGCTTCATGGACTCGATCTGTTTGCAATCCCGGCACGTTCCGCAAGGGACGCCTGCTTCAAGCGGTGTGGTGCAGTTCAACGCCTGGGCGAATCGCAACGCCAGCGTGCGGCGGCCTACGCCGGGAGGTCCCGCGAAAAGATACGCATGGCGCGTCGTCCCGCGGACGATGTGTTTCTTCAACATGTCTACAGCCCATTCGTGCCCAGTGATGTTCCAGTTACTATTCATCAGTTTAATTACTCCGGCGGTTGAGTAGTTCCGAACGGATGCGAGGAACGTATCGAAACCAACATGTAACGGCAAGTGTTAGGTGTTTTAAATATCATCCTCAATACTAAGGTTGTAATGTTGGAGTAGAGATTTCAATGGATGGTTTATGACAGCTCTCACTTGTTCCTCCTTCATTCATACACTTTACAAGATCCTCGAACGATATAAACCCCATCATTTTCCGGACAGATTCAGGTTCTACATCAACGTAAACGTACATAAATGACTTTCCAACTTCTTTTGATTCAAAGGTTAACATCGTACCATTATCAAGTTTGCTTATGAAAATGGTAAAGAACTGCTTCTCATCTGGCGGAAATGTGGAACCCATGATTCCTTCCAGCCCTGGAATTTCCCAAATCTTTTTATAGGTAGCAAGCTCTTCAGGAGTAAGTTCATTTATTTGGTCATGAGCCATCATAGCATTGAGCCTCGATGAACTCGACTCTTCTTGATACCAAACCGCGTGTTGGGCGATGTAGGTTAACGCTTCTTGCAGAGTTTCAAATCTTAATATTTGATATGTTCCTCCGCTTTCCAAATCAAATGAAATAGTTACTGGGGTGGGCGTTGGGGTAATAGTGGGGGTAAATGTCGAAGTATTGGAGGGAGTTGTTGTTGGCGTGCTGCTTGCAGTAGCAGTCGGTGTGTTCGTAATTGTAGGTGTTGGAGTAAATGTAGGACCGAATAATTCACCGGGTCCGCAGCCCGAGGATAACACACTGATAAACAGTATACATGCAAAAATTGCTAAACTTTTTTTCTCCATGTCTTCTTCCCGCAGAATTCTGCGCTACTAATGATCGTCGATGACTCTTTATCATAAAACGCTTAACAAAGATTATGTTGCTTATCGGTGGTTTCGACTGCTTGCCCTCAACCACCGGAGTTCTTCATTCATCAATCTTTGCCGGCGCGAAGCCGACAATACGACTCGTATCGTTGCGGATAAATTGTACCTGCAATGAGCGCGCGGCGCACGGCACAATCGGGTTCGTGGACGTGAGTGCAATCGCTGAACTGACACTGCGCCACAAGATCGCGCAATTCAGGGAAGTACGCGTCCATTTCCTCCGGTGTCGTATCCCACAACGCCAGCGACTTCCAGCCGGGTGTATCGGCGACGTAACCTCCGCCTGCGAGCGCGAACAGTTGACGAGTGACCGTTGTGTGTTTACCTTTGTTGATCGCTGCGCTCACTTCGTTGACGGCAAGTCCCAGCCCGGGTTGCATCGCGTTCAGCAAGCTTGACTTTCCCGCGCCGCTCGGTCCTGCCAGCGCGGAAATTTTATTTTTCAACGTATGGTGCAGTTCATCAACGCCCACGCCAGTTTTTGTTGACGTATAAATCGCGCGATAGCCCAGCGGCTCATATAAACCAAAAAATTCTTTCGCATCTTTCACCAGATCAATTTTATTCGCAACGATGACCGGCGGGATTTTTTGCTTTTCCGCAATGACCAGGAAGCGGTCCAACATTCTTAATTTTGGATCCGGGTGTGCGCAGGCGAACACGAATACAGCCTGATCCGCGTTCGCCAGTAAAACTTGTTGATACACGCCTTGGGGTCGCGGGTCGAGCCGCACGATCGCGCGCTTCCGCTCTTCGACTTCCTCGATCACCCCGCTTCCATCTGCCAGAATTGTGATGTGTACTTTATCCCCCAGCGCCGCAATGTCGCCTGTGGCTTTGCCTTGCTTTAACTTCCCGCGCAGTTGACAGACAATCAAACCTTCGCTGGTCTTCACCGTGAAGAAACCGGATTGGGCTTTGACGATGAGGCCGCGAGTTTGCAATTCTCAAATTCTCCGAAAAGACCTCACAGGTCTCAAAGACCTGTGAGGTCTTGTAATTACGGCTTCGGCGTTTCGGTGGGGATGCCGCCGAACGGCGTCGGGGTTTCGGTGACGCCGAAGTTGGATTCGAACCAGAAGATGGTCTGGGGCGAACCGAAGTAATAGGTCTCGATGATGCGTTTGAAGACCGGCGCCGCCCAATCGGAACCTTCGCCCTGATTCTCGAGCACCACCGCGATGGCGATATCGGGTTTGTCTTTACAGACCGGGTAAAGATCCGCGACTTCCTCGCACA
The DNA here is from genome assembly GCA_964409185.1 of uncultured Anaerolinea sp. Classification (GTDB taxonomy): domain Bacteria; phylum Chloroflexota; class Anaerolineae; order Anaerolineales; family Villigracilaceae; genus Defluviilinea. The sequence goes on from CAYPCK010000142.1 coordinate 2,875, forward strand.
GGGTGTAGCCGGCGAACCATGCGTGCGGCAACCCGCTGCCGGATTCGGCGGTGCCGGTCTTGCCCGCCACCGGCACTTGAATGCCGCGCAAACGAAAACTCGCCGTACCGCGCGGGTCCTCGACCACCGAGATCATCGCCTCGCGCAGGAATTGCAACCGTTCCGGCGTGACCGGCAGGATGCCGGTGGCTTCGGGTTTGAAGACTGTGGTCGGCACGCCTTCGATGGTTTGAACTTTTTCGATGATCTGCGGGCGATACAACGTGCCGCCGTTGCCGAGCGCGGCGATGAAGCGCGCCACCTGCAGCGGGGTGACTTGCATATCGCCCTGCCCGATGGCTTGGTTCACCACGTCCACCGCCGTGACCGGGTCGGTGATCTGACCCGCCTCTTCGTCAATTGCGCCGATGCCGGTGGCTTGCCCCAGCCCAAACGCGCGCGCCATGTTCGCAATGTCGTTGGCGCGGTTGTTTTGGAACAACGTGTTGCCGATGTGCCAGAAAAACGGGTTGCACGAACGCATCAACCCCTGAGAGAGGGTCAGCAAACCCGAGGGCTGGCTGTCCGACGTGTTGCACTCGCGCCCGCTTTGGATGCGGTCCTGGCAATGTTGATACGTCCAGTCGTAGCGGATCTGGTCGGGCAGACCCGTCCAGGTATATTGACAATCGAATTCCGTTTCGGGGATGAACAACCCGCTTTCCATGCCTGCCGCCATGGTGATGATCTTGAACACCGAGCCGAGCGGGTATTGTCCCTGCGCGGCGCGGTTGAGCAGCGCGGCGCTGTTCAGTTCGGCGAGTTGATCGTTGCGGTTCCTGTTGGCAATTTCGAAGATGTTCGAATCGAAACGCGGGGACGACGCCATGGCGAGCACGCGCCCCGTGTCCACTTCCAGCACCACCACCGCGCCCTGAAAGCCGACGATGGCTTGCTCGGCATAATATTGCAGGTCGCGGTCAATCGTCAGGATGACGTTTTGCGACGGCTCCGGCTCGCTCTCCCCAACCTTTGTGATGATCTGCCCCGTGGACGGATTCACCACGTACAGCGCGCCGCCGTGCTTGCCCGCCAGCAGATCCTCCATCGATTTTTCAATGCCGGCGTTGCCCACGCGTTCCGAACCCTGATAGCCCAACCGTTTGTAAAAATCCAATTCTTCCGGCGGGATGAACAGGGTGTAGCCGACGATGTTCGACCCCGTGCCCTGTTGGAAGTAATAGCGCGCGGTGTATTCCTCCCATTGCAAACCGCTGGGAGCCACAACACGAATCCGCTCGGACTCTTCCTTCGATGCCTCGCACAACGGGATGCCCACCTGCGCCGGCGTGTTCAAAATATCGGCGATCAACCCTTCGATGCTGATGCCGCACAAGCGGAATGCCTCGGCGGCGAGGGTCTTGATGCTGTCGTCGTTGACGTTGCCGGGCAGGGCGTAGAACGCGTACGCGTCTGCCTGCGCCGCCAGCGGATTCCCCTCCCGGTCATAGATCTCGCCGCGGGTGGGGATGTTGTATTCCATGCGCAGGACATTTCCGCCCGCGAGTTCCGGCAGGATGTTGGAATCATCCCATTGCAGTTTCCATTCGCCGTTTTCGAGCGCGAAACGCGCGATCATGTCGCGTTGGATGTCGCCTGCCAAAACGGTGTGATACGTCACGTTATACGCCACCTCGGCGGACAGGGGGTTGACCAAGGCGGAGTTGATCACGTAATCGAACGAACCCGCGCTCATCTCGTTCAGCGCGTCCTTGTTGCGCTTGGCGAACTGGTCGAGCGGCAGGATGTCTGTCGTCGTTTTGCCGAGCATGGCGTACATCGCGTTGTAATCGTCCGCTTTGTACGCGTCGAGGTATTTCGCCAGCGCCGCGCCGACATCCGGCGTGGAGGTCACATTCACAATCGGTTGCGGCAGGGAGGTGGAGGTGGGGAGGAAAGGAAGCCCGCCATTGCCCGCGCCGCACGCGGCGAGGAGGAACGCGGGGAGGAGAATAAAATTCAAGTATCGAAATAATTTCATGGTTTGCCTCTCGGTATGCATGTGTCATTGCAAGGAGTGGCAATCCCGAAAAAAATCTGAGATTGCCACGACCCCGTTAAAACGGGGTCTCGCAATGACACAGTTAATTCAGTATTGAGTGGAAAATCGGGCATTCGTATTCCAAAAACATCTGGCAGTTCGTTGGCACATCGGCTCCGAGATTAACTTTCATCTTTCGCAACAACCGCGTCACGTGGCATAACGGAAGTCCCATCACGCTGGCGAAACACCCGCTCATGGATGCGACCGGGCGAAAGTCCGTATGCTGGATGGCGTACGCGCCGGCCTTATCGAGCGGGTCGCCGCTGGCGATATAGTTGCGAATCTCCTCATCGGTGTATATTCGCATCGGCACGTCGGCGACGCACAGATCGGTGAGAAGGAGTCCGTCGCTTGCTCGAAGCAGGGCTATCCCGGTGTAGACTTGATGCGTCCGCCCGCGCAGGCGAGTCAACATCGCGAAGGCGTGCGCGTCGTCGCGGGGTTTGCCGAGGATGTCGCGCCCGTCCACCACGGTCGTATCCGCCGCAAGGACGAAAGGATGCGTTTTTGCGTCAACGGCGCGGGCTTTGGTTTCCGCGAGTCGTAGGACGTAATCCGCAGGCGATTCGTTCGCTTGCGCGCTTTCATCCACATCCGCGACCGAGACGGTGAAATTTATTTCCGCCAGCGCAAGCAGTTGACGGCGGCGCGGCGAGTTCGATGCAAGCACGAGATCGGTCACGGTGAAAGATTCTAACACAGCCCTTTTTTCGTCTTCGTTCGTCTTATCGGGCGTTTATGAAGTACAATTTTCATCGTAATACCGGTGGTCGAGTAGTGGCGCCGAGCCTTAAATGGCGAGTGCGACACGTATCGAGACCACCAAATAAGCAGAGAAATTTTCATTTAGACAAACGCTGCCTACTCAACCGCCGGATCTATTAATATCTGGAGCCCTTATGAAAGAACTCGAAGAACGCATTCTGCGCGATGGAAAGAATCTCGGCGGGGGAATTTTGAAAGTGGACAGTTTCGTCAATCATCAGGTGGACCCGCTTTTGATGGATGCCTGCGGGCGCGAGTTTGCGCGGCGCTTCGCTGCGCTTCAGGCGACCAAGGTGCTGACCGCCGAAATCTCCGGCATTGCCCCCGCCCTGACGACGGCGATCCATCTCGGTCTGCCGGTGGTCTACGCGCGCAAGCACAAGCCGATCACCATGCCCGACCAGGTGTATTTGACTCTCGCGCCTTCGCATACCAAGGGACGCACCGTCGAGTTGATCGTCTCGCCG
>CAYPCK010000143.1:0-5564 GCA_964409185.1 uncultured Anaerolinea sp.
GCATCATCCGCGATGCTATCTCGCAATACGGCGTAGAGGAAGTTGTCTCCTCCAAACGCGCCGAGATGGTGCTAATCATCACCGAAGAATTGACCACCAGCCTGGCTCAGAACAACTTACTCCTCGTGGATTTCATCCTGCGCGACATTCATTTCAGCGAGGAATACGCAGCTGCCGTCGAGCAAAAGCAGATTGCCGAACAACAAGCGCAACAAGCCGCGTTCGTTGTGGAGCAGAAAAAGCAGGAGGCCGAGCAAGCCCGGCAGGTGGCGCAAGGTCAGGCAGATGCGGCGGTAATCGCTGCCAAAGGCGAAGCCGAAGCGATCATCATCCAGGCGCAGGCGGAAGCCGAGGCGAACCGGCTGCTTGCGGAATCGCTTACCCCTGCTTTGGTGCAATATCTATATGTTTTAAAACTGGCGCCGGGCGTACAAACTATTTTCATTCCCACCGACCAACAATTCATTCTGCCATTGCCAAGCACGGGCGAAGCATTACCGCAATAAATCTTAAAGACACAGGAGCAACCGCAGGAGTTGCCCCTGCATAGAACAATGCCGATTCCGCAAAACGGACGCGAAATCCGACTCACGACTCTTTCAACGTGCGCGGGTTGAGCGTCCAAACTGAGCGCTGAGGCGCTGACGCAGGTTCTGCGTCCTGTGAAGGATATTTTTGACGCCGCGTCGTTCCCGGACCTTTTGGTTGGTTTGCGCGAACCGGACGACGCGGCTGTCTGGCGTTTGGACGATGACCGCGGGCTCGTCATCACCACCGACTTCTTCACTCCGGTCGTGGATGACGCCTATGACTACGGCTCCATCGCCGCGGCGAACAGCCTATCCGATGTGTATGCCATGGGCGGGCAACCGTTCCTTGCGTTGAACGTCGCCGCCCTGCCGGATAACCTGCCCCCGGAAATCTCCAGCGAGATCATCCGCGGCGGAGCGGAAAAAGCCCGCGATGCGGGGGTGGTCATCGCGGGCGGACATACCGTCAAGGACAAAGAGCCGAAGTTTGGGCTGGTGGTGGTCGGCTTTGTAGACCCGCACAAGATGCTAAGCAAGGGCGGGCTCAAGCCCGGCGACGCATTGGTATTGACGAAGCCGCTCGGCATGGGTGTGACGACAACCGCGCTGAAACGCGAACAGGTTGAAGAAGCAGACTTGCATGAAGCCGTTATGTGGATGAAATCCTTGAACAAAACCGCCGGTCAACTCGCCGTGGAATTTGGTTTAAGTGGCGGGACGGACATCACCGGCTACAGCCTGCTCGGTCACGGGCTGGAAATGGCAAACGCGTCAGGCGTTTCATTGAAGTTGGAATTTGAAAAAATTCCGTTTATTACAGGCGCGCGGAAATATGCCGAGAAGGGTTGCTTTGCCGGCGGCGCATTCGATAACAAATCCCATTTTGCGTCGTGGGTGAAGTTCGGCGAATCAATTGACGAAGAAAACCAAATGTTGTTGTTCGATCCGCAGACCAGCGGAGGATTATTGCTCGGAGTACCACAGGAAAAACTAAAGGCCTTCTTAGCTAGGGCAGGGGAAGTAGACCAGGCTGTGTGGGCTGTGGGGCGCGTCGAAGCCGGAGCAGGCATCAAAGTCGGGTGAAGCGCCATAACCATAGTACAATGGTGCAGGTTTGGAAGTCCAGCAACATATCATGTCAGAGCCTCCCTTGGATCGCCCAATTTCAATCCCTAACGCAACTCGCCGCCGGTGGTTACCTGCGGCATTCTTGGTATTTCAAACACACAAGGCAAAATGAATTTCACATCCGATATATTGATCATCATCGCGGTGATCCTCCTCAACGCTGTATTCGTACTTTCGGAGATGTCTGTTGCCTCTTCCCGGAAAGCGCGACTCCAACAACGCATCAACGAAGGCGACAAGGGCGCTCGCACCGCGCTCGACTTGATTCAAAACCCCAACCTGTTCCTCGCCACCGTGCAGATCGGCATCACGCTTGTGGGCGTATTTGTCGGCGCGGTGGGAGGCGCCACTCTCGCCGAGCCGCTCGCCGTCGCGCTGGTGAAGATCCCCGCCATCGCTGAATACGCGGAGGGCATCGCGCTGGGTATCGTGGTGGTCTCAATCACCTTTTTCTCCATCGTCCTTGGCGAACTCGTCCCCAAACGGATCGCCCTGCACAACCCCGAGCGTATCGCCTCTCTGCTCTCCGCTCCCATGCTGGTGATCTCGAAAGTATTTTCACCGTTTGTCTGGCTGTTGGGTCGCATCACCGACCTTGTCCTCAAGATGTTGGGGATAAAACCGGGCAACGAGCCGCCGGTCACCGAAGAAGAGATTCAATTGCTGATTGACCAGGGCACGCAGGCGGGCGTTTTCGAGGAAGCGGAACAAGACATGGTCGAAGGGGTGTTCAGCCTCGGCGACCAACGCGTGTACTCCCTGATGACGCCGCGCACCGACATCGTCTACCTGGATGTGAACGACACTCTCGAAGAAATTCGTCAAAAAGTGGAAGGGTGCGATTTCTCCCGTTTTCCGGTACGGCAGGGCACGCTCGACATGATCCTGGGTATCGTCAAAGCGCGCGATCTGTTAGTGCGCTCACTGGAAGGCGAGGAAGTCAAACTGAAAGACCTTGTCAAACCCGCGTTTTTTATCCCGGAGACGATGTTCGCCTCGCGCGCGCTGGAAATCTTCAAGGAAAAAGGGACGGAACTCCTTTTGGTGGTGGATGAGTTTGGCGGCTTGCAGGGATTACTCACCATCAATGACATTCTTGAAGAAATTATCGGGCAGATCGAACTCGAAGAACCACAGGCAACTCAACGGCAGGATGGATCATGGCTTCTCGACGGCATGCTCGAAGTGGACGAGTTCAAGGAAATTTTCAAGTTGAACGTCCTGCCGCATGAAGAAGAATACGAAACCCTGAGCGGGTTCATCATGATGTCTCTGGGTCGCGTGCCGCAATCGGCAGACCATTTCGAATGGCATGGGCTTCGCTTCGAAGTGATTGACATGGACGGACGCCGTGTGGACAAGGTATTGGTAACCACCCTCCCGCAACGCTCGTTGACCCCGGAAACACAATCTTCCTGACGGATATTCTCCCGCCATGCATATTTCAGATCGCCGCAAATATTTTATCGTTGCGGTATTGTTCTTCCTCTCCGGCGCCGCCGGGCTGATCTACGAGATCGTCTGGGAACGCCTGCTGGAAATATATTTCGGTGTCACCCTTACCGCCATCACTCTGATCGTTTCCGCATATCTGGCGGGGCTGGGGCTGGGCTCGCTCATTGGGGGAAGATTGGCAAGCCGGATCCGAAATGTTGTTGTTGCCTACGGGTGGGTCGAGGTGGGGATCGCCCTTTTTGGGTTGACAAGCCCCGTGCTCATCACCACCATAGGGAAATTGACCGCCGGCAGTCCGTATCCGCTGGTTTTCGCCATCAGCTTCGGAATCCTGCTCATCCCCACGATTTTGATGGGCGCCACCCTTCCCTTGCTCACCCAGTCATTCGTCAATCGGGTTGAATCGTCGGGGCAGGTCATTGGCTGGCTGTACGGCATCAACACACTCGGAGCGGCATTCGGCACATTGATCGGCGGGTACGTACTGATCGGCTGGCTCGGCTTCGATGGCGCCGCTCGCGCCGCCGCCCTTCTCAACCTGATTGCCGGCGTTGGGGCGATGACACTTCTACAAGGGGAGAAGCAGAACGAACAACAGGTCGAACCGTCTCACCGAAAAAGTGAAAGGGCAGGATTGTCGTATCAGGGCATCCTGGTCGCGGCGTTTTTGGTCGGCTTTATTGATCTGGGTTTCGAGATCCTCTGGTTTCGCGTGCTCGGAATCCTCAACAAAACCACGGCATATAATTTTCCCGGCGCCTTGTTCGTGTTCCTCGTCGGTCTGGCGATCGGCGGGAATGTTTTTGGACGCGCGGCAGACCGGACTCGAAACCGGATCGCGCTTTTTTGGAAATTACAACTCGGTGTCGGGCTCGCCAGCGCAATGACCTTCCTGCTGTTTTGGAGTCTGCTCCACCTGCCCGCGCTTCAACCTTGGATCGAGACCTGGTTCCAAAATCCCCAGCATCCCGCCCCTCCGTATGTTTGGATCGACAAGGAGCCGGTCTTCTCGCGCCGGTTGATGATCGCCAGCCTGCTCGAATATTTCACCCCGATCGTGATCCTCGTTCTGCCCGCCAGCATTCTCATGGGCGGCGGACTGCCCATTCTCGACCGCATCGCCATCACCAGCGCAAGCCTTTCGGGGCGGCGCGTCGGCGACATTCATCTCGCAAATATTTTCGGCTCGGTCGGCGGAAGTCTCGCCGTGAGTTTTGTGTTACTTCCCATGCTCGGCACCGAATGGAGCCTGAAAGTACTCATTCTGCTGGGTTTTTCGTTTCTTGCTATCGCGAGGAGTTCGTGGAATGCCTCCGGGGCGGGGAAATATTCCATGCCGGTCATGCTCCTCGCGTTGATCTTGATCTTGCCCGGCCGCGGCGAATTTTACGACAAACTGTATCGAGCCGCAGCGGGGCTCGAGGTCACCATTCGGGAATCCAGCGAGGCTGTGCTCGCACTCGGGTATTCGGGCAATGAACCAGCCACCCTTTGGATCGGAGGAATCCAGAATAGTTATTTTCCCACGTATGGATATTACGAACGCACCGCGCTCACTTGCGCGAGCGCAAGCAAACCGCGGCGCGTGTTGATGATCGGCATTGGCGGCGCCAACTCAGCCTACTTCCTGACGCAGTTGCCGGAAGTTCAGGAAATGACCATCGTTGAACTGGTTCAAGACCTTGAAACGTTGTTGGATGACTTTGTGCCGGTTGCCCAACGCGCATTACGAGATCCGCGCGTCACGCTCATCGCAGACGATGGCAGGCGCTACCTGTACGCAAACCCCCACGAGCAATTCGACCTGATTTTCATTGACCCCCTGTATAGCTTCACGTCCGGACACAACAACTTGTACTCACTTGAAGCCATGGAACTCTACCGCTCCCACCTCACTCCAGGAGGGGTGTTTTGCGGATGGTTCAATGAAAATCATGTGATTCCAAAAACCGCCGCCACCGCCTTTCCGTACACCTTGCACTTCCGCGACTGGATGATCGCCGGCAACGAATCCTTTCAAGTCGATGTCGAATATATCCGAACCGTGTCAGCTGCGTACCTTGAAAAGAGCGAGGGGTTATACTTGGAGGGCACTCGGGACGCGCTGGCTGTCGAAGGAATCCTTGAAGACCGGATCGCAGACCGCGCGGAAACCCTCGCCGCAGAACCGAAAACGCCGATCCTCACCGACATGCAGCCCTGGCTGGAATACTACTTCTTTCACCCGCCTCATTGAACCGCGATGCCCAACATCCTCCGCGCAGTGATCTTCGACCTCGGCGGCACGCTGATGTACGAGCGTGACGCCACCCACCCTGTCAACTCGCACGGCGACGAAATGCTCACGCAGTATCTTCGCGAGCAGGGCTTAGAGTTGAACCTTTCCACCTTCCCGATGGAGTTTCGGAAACGGCTCGATAAATACTTCAAACAACGCGAGCAGGATTTATT
>CAYPCK010000143.1:5574-6155 GCA_964409185.1 uncultured Anaerolinea sp.
AAGGGCTACGACGATGTTTCGGACGACCTCATCCGCAACGCGCTTGACCGGTTGTTCGCGGTGACGCAGGAGAACTGGGTGCTCGAAAAGGACGCGCTCGCCACGTTGAAAAAACTGGAGGCGGATGGATACCGCATGGGTCTCATCTCGAATGCCGGGGACGACAAGGATGTGCAGCAACTGGTCAAAAAATTTCGCATCTCGCGCTATTTCGATTTTGTATTGACCTCGGCGGCATGCAGTTACCGCAAGCCGCATCCGCGCATCTTCGAGCTGGCGCTTTCGAATTGGTATTTTCTCCCCTCCTAGGCTGTGATGGTGGGAGACAACCTGACCGCCGATATCAAGGGCGCAAAAGCCGCAGGGTTATTCGGGGTGTGGCTCACGAGGCGGGCAACGTCCCAGTCGGCAGAACAGGCTGGAACCCAGCCGGATGCGACGATCACCAGGGGCTCTCGGCGGGGGTGGCCGTCCTGCCTCGCCAGCACCTCGGAGTGGTCGACGACGGGCAGCTTCGGGTCGAAGGTCGCGTCGTCGAGCTCCTCGCCCTGGAGCCAGCGGTCGATCATGAACGCGGCCCT
>CAYPCK010000144.1:0-6121 GCA_964409185.1 uncultured Anaerolinea sp.
TTTTCGCATTTCATTCTCCTTTATTTTGATTTACGGCAGGCATACGTACAGCGTTGACGACTGTCCGCCTCCTCCCGGAGGTTGAGGTTGATTCTGCCCATGGTTTTGATTCGCGCCTTGGGCGTTTCCGTCGCTGAACTGGGACGCGACTTCACAAGATGCGGCAAGCCAATTTGAAATATCCTGCTTATTGCCACGGTCGCCGCCGTAGAGAATATAACGCAATTCGCCGTTTGCCACCATTTCCGCCAAATCCTCCGCGCCGACCACGTCGTCCTGCCCGCCGAAGCCGCCCATGAAAAGAACCGGTCGCCCGGTGGCAAGCACCAGCATGGAACCTTGCTGCGAAGACGGCACCGCCACGAGATATTCCACATCCTGCGTGTTGGCTTGCAAATAATTCACCAGCTCGCTGTTCGCGCCCGATGCGCGGCTGTCATTTTGCGGACGGGCGAAACCATTCGGACCAGCCTGCTCACTCGCGCCCGCATACGCCGTGGGAAGATTTTGATTGGCGTTTGAGACCGTGGTCATCACCGTCCAGTACGCCGGGACGATCATCATCGCCGCGAGAATCGTGAGATAGGCAAGCCGTTTTTGGAAGAATAGCATGAGGCTGCCGACGAGCAGCAAACCGCCAGCGACGAACAACCAGATGGTCTTCTCTCCGTATTGAATCGTGGCAAAGATTTGAAATCCAAACGTGACTGCCGCCGCGAAGAGGAGCAGGATGCCAGCCCATGATTTATCCCTGCCCCAAGCCCATAGTTGAGCAAAACCAATTGCAACCACAGCCGCTAACGGCGGGACAAGCATGATTGCATAGTAAGCATGGAAGATTCCAGAGACCATGCTGAAGAAGACAACACATGTGAGCAGCCATCCGCCCCAGAGGAGCAGGGCTTTGTGCGTGTTCGATTCGAGCGGAAGTTTGATCTTCGCCGCGAAGAGGGCAAGCAGGACGCTGATCAAGGCGAAGGGTAACAGCCACGACATCTGTTTGGATAATGGCTGGGAAAAGAAGCGGAAGACTCCCGGTTCGCCAGTCTCCTGGTTGAATTGCGTGCCGCCTTGAGTTGGCGCGCCTGCGGGAGCCTGTCCGTTTTGCGGAATCATCGCTTGGGGCGCGCACGCGAGCGACTCGGTGTTGGGAGGCGTGATGCAACTTCCGTTGATGGTGTTGCCGTTGGGTTGAGCGAATGAACAAGCCGAGCCTTGGGTTTGATTCGCGCACGCATCGAGCGCTTGCGGAGGAGGTCCGTTGCGCTGTGCCTGCGGAAGTTGGGAGGAAGGATTGGACGACGAAACAGGCTGACCCGTGGTTTGAGGCGTTCCTCCGTCGGTTTGATTTTGTCCGCCGCCGAAGAATCCACCGAAGAGGCGCGATGTCCCGTTGTGACCGGTGATCAAGCCCATCACCGTGTTGTCGCCGCTCGAGCCAATGTAGGGACGTTGATCGGAGGGGATCGAATCGACAACAAGCGCCCACGAGAGCGAAACTGCCGCGAGAAGAATCGTGGCAAGCCCGAGATGGAGCAGTTTGCGGAGCCAGCCTTGCTTCGAGCCGAGGAAGTAGAGCGCGTAAAACGCGGGGAGCGGCAGGAAGGCTTGGAGCATTTTGATGTTGAAACCGAGTCCGACGATGAATGCGCCGAACAAAACCCAGCGCAGGTTGCCCGACTCGGCGGCTTGGATGAACGCCCATGCCGCAAGAAGCAAAAAGAAAACAAGCATGCCGTCCATGGTGTTGTTGCGGTTTGTCGCAACGTACACCGGCGTGAATGCCATCACCAGGGCGGCGACGAGTCCCGCCATCTCGCCCATGTATTTTTTGACAAGGTGATAAAGCACAGGGATGCCGAACACCCCCGCAAGGATGTTAGGGAGCGATACGCTGAACCCGCTCACGCCGAGGACGTAGGCGAACGCGGCTTCGATCCACAACCCCAGCGGAGGCTTGTCCACCGTCACCGAGCCGCCGGGTTCCGCCGCGACGAAGAAGAAGTTGCGCCACGATTGCAGCATGGACTCGACCGCCGCCGTGTAGTACGCGTTGGCGTCGCCGATGGATCGAATATTGTACATGTGCAATCCGAATGACAATGCCATGATGGCGAGCAGAAGGATCGTTGCTGTCGTGATCCCGAAGAAAATGTTTTTCTTCAAGAACGGTGAGTGTGAGGGAAGGGTTAATGTTGTCATTGCAGACTCCTTTTTTGAACCGCTACGAACGCAAAGATTGTTGTTTTCCTTCGCGACTGTAGCGCGCTTCGCGGTTAATGGTTTTTGAACGTCCATGTGCGATTTGCAAAATAGTTCCAGAAGACCACCACGCCCGTGGCGGCGACTTTGGCGGGCAGGTAGCCCCATTCGGGTTGACCAAGCCACGCGCCGAGCGCGTGTTCCAACGAAAGAACGATCAGGTCGTTGAGCGTCAGCCCGATCAGACTGACGACGGCGTACTGAACCAGTTGCCTCTTCCAATTCGGACGGATCGCATCGCCGAACGTCCACAGACGGTTGAACGTAAAGTTGTTTAGCAATCCCGCGGTGAACGAAAGACTGTTGGCGATGAGCGTCGGCAAGCCCGCGAGCTTGAGCAGGGTGAGGATGGTGAAATCCAATGCGGTGCCGACCGCGCCGACAGTGAGGAAACGCGCGAAGCGAGTCAATTCTTTGTTGGTGGTGATCCTAGAGATGGCAGTCATTTGTATTTATTTCTAGTTGGTGGTCTCGATACTCCGATTCGCGGCACTCGACCACCGAATCGGGTATGTGCAGTTTATATTTTTCTGTGAAAAAACCGGGAGTGAGACCAGTCACCACTTCCCCGCTTTGCCCATGCAATCCCTCATCCCCGCCCATGACGCGCGTCATGGGTCGTTTGGGGGGATCGTGACGGAATACACGCCGGGCAACAGCCATCTTCGTGATAAGATAACCTCGCTTCATCACCCGCTGTTCACTGATCACTCTTTCTTCATTCCTCTTTCATCCATCTGCCGCGCCGCTCATAACTTGCAACATGCCTCCTCACCCCTCCACTCGCCTCCTCCGCCTCGCCGCATGGATCTGGATCGGCTTCCTGCTTGCCATGCTTCTCATGGACGTTGTCCTTTACATGCCTCAGGTCCAACGAACCTTGGGGCAAAATGCGCCGCCCATCCAGCAACTCGCGCCCGGTCAGCAACTTCCGCCCATTCAACCGCAAGCGCCGCGCAGACTATTCCCCATCTACCTGTATTACATCACCAACCTCTCCATCGCGATTTCCTTCCTGGTATTCACCTTCTGGGGTTGGATTCAAAACAAACTCGGGAAATACTATTACCCGCTCCTGCTCTTCGCCATCGCCGCCACGCCCATCGTCATCAATGCGCTGATCGTGCCGCGCTTTCCTCCCGGCCCGCTGGCGAACGCGGAGGGCATGGCGCTCCGTCAACTGCCCGTCCTCATCGTGGCGCTCGCGCTCGTCGCGTGGGAATATCGCATGGCGCATGTTGTGGCGTTCAGTCTCGCCACCTCCGTGTTCGAGTTGATCCTCATTCTCACGAAGGCGGTTGAGTTCCAGAATATTTTTGTCTTTATTTTCATTGCCGTCATCCGCACCATCAGTTTCATCGCCATCGGAATCTTCATCAACCTGCTCGTCACACAACTCAAGCAGCGGCAGGAATCCCTGCGGGAAGCAAACGCCAATCTCGCGCACTACGCGTCCACGCTGGAGCAACTGACGGTGAGTCGCGAGCGCAACCGTCTCGCGCGCGAACTGCACGATACGCTGGCGCATTCGCTCACCGCGCTGTCCGTTTCGCTGGAAACCGTCAAAGCCTATTTCGATATTGATAAGGACAAGACCCGCGAGATGATCGATGTCGCGCTCGAATCCACGCGCAACGGTGTGGATGAAACTCGCCGCGCGCTGAAAGCCCTCCGGTCATCGGACTTGGAAGATTTGGGGCTTGGACTTGCCCTCCAACGCGCCGCCGAAAGCGCGGCGTCCCGCTTCAAACTGGACCTTGCACTGGGTTTACCCAACCCCATGCCCTCTCTCAGCCCCGACGTGGAACAAGTCATCTACCGCGTCGCGCAAGAGGCGATTCAAAATATCGTCAATCACGCGCGCGCGAAAAAATTCTCCCTGCGGCTCGAACACAACGGTCGCACCTCCCTCACCATCGAAGACGACGGTATCGGCTTCGACGCATCGAAGAACCATTCAGGTCGCTTCGGCTTGGTCGGCATGACCGAACGCGCCCAACTCGCGGGAGGGACGTTGAATGTGGAAAGTGAAAAAGGCAAAGGGACGAAAGTAGTGTTGGAGATATAATTCTTTTCATCCCATCCTCGGTGGTCTCGATACGCGCCTTCAGCGCTACTCGACCACCGGTCATGAATCAACCCATGAAAATCCTCCTCTGTGACGATCAGGCAGTCATCCGCGACGGACTTGAAATGCTCCTCACCCTCGAAAAGGATATGCAAGTCGTCGGCTCCGCCTCGGACGGCGCGGAGGCGATCGAACTCGCCGCGCAAAAACGACCCGACCTGATCCTGATGGATTTGAAGATGCCGGGCGTCAACGGCATCGAAGCGACGCGCGACATCCACGCGCGATTTCCCCACATCAAAATTCTGGTATTAACCACCTACGATGACGACGAATGGGTTTTCGACGCCGTCCGCGCGGGGGCATCGGGCTATTTACTGAAAGATACGCCGCGCCAGAAAATCGTCGAAGCCATCCGCGGCACAGTGGAGAGCAAATCGTTCCTCGATCCCGCCATCGCGGGCAAGTTGATGAACCAGATCGCCAGCAACCAGAAGCAACCCGCCTCGCTCCTTGCAGAAAAACTCACCGAACGCGAACTGGATGTTCTCCGATTGATCGCCAAGGGATTCAACAACGCCGACATTGCGGGGCAATTACACTTATCGGAGGGCACCGTCCGCAACCACGTCAGCGCGATACTGGAGAAGTTGGGAGTCTCCGATAGAACGCAGGCGGCGGTGACAGCGATACAGCATGGGTTATAGATTTACTTCACCGGCTCGCGAAAATCGTAAATTCCACCTTTCACTTCCCACCTCTTTCTGCAATTTGAACATTCCAGATACGACTGTTTATTCTCCAGCGGATGATGTCCGCAATCGGGGCATTTGAAGCAGGACAAGATGTTATCTTGTCTGTGGGGCGGGATATCATCCCGCCCCACGATTTTCGCCTTCACGAACACCGACGGGGTGACTTGTACCCACGCGCCTGTCCATTGCAAGATCGAATCGAGGAACACCAGAACACTTGTGGGGACGATCTGCTTTAACAAACCTACGCGGAAATGGGAGAGGGTCAAGGTCTTCTCCATGACAAACCCCAAGTCGCCGAGCCATTGACGTATCGCTGCTGGGTGGAAATCGAAATTGAGTTTTACAAACTCCACCGGCTCCAGGGTGAACGGGTTCCACGTCTGCCTGCCAAGCCAGAAGCGAAGAATGGCTTTGAGATTCAATTTGTTGGCGAATTCAAGGATAAACGTGCCGCCCGCCGCCAAGACATTTTTCACCTGCCCCAACGCCTTCGGCGCGTCCGCCATGTGATGCAGAACGCGGATCATCGTCGCGGCATCGAACAGCCCATCCACAAACGGGAGGCGGTAGACATCCGCCGCGACATAAATGTATTTATCGGAATTTCCCAGCCTCTGTTGCGCCTGCTCGAGTTGGGTGCGCGAGTAATCGAGCAGGACGACGCGGTCGAACCCGAGGTAGCGCGGCGTATTCCGCCCGGCGCCAGCCCCAAGTTCGAGTAGCAGGCGCCCGCGTTTAGGGAGGAGTCGCTTTAGGGCGATGGCTTCGGTGCGGTCTTCGTACTCGCGTCCGCCTTGATCCCAAAAGGAGGACTGGTAATCGGAGCCTTCGTAGTTGCAAACAGGGGGGGTATTAGTCATATAGTCGATCAGTTAGATAGTCGTTTGGTCGAATAAAAAGTCGGGTAGCGGGGCATATTGTACCCGACTACCCGACGCATAAGCGGTAGTAACCGTGTCATGCTGAGGGGCGATTTTTGCCCCGAAGCATCTCGACTGATGACGATCGAGACTCTTCGGTCGCGAAGATCACG
>CAYPCK010000145.1:0-3149 GCA_964409185.1 uncultured Anaerolinea sp.
ACTTTCTTTTCGAGGGCGTCGAGGTAACGGCGGTTGGTGTATTTGCGATTGGTCATTAAGTATATTCTCCAATTGTTGCTATGCTTTCTTCCAGCGCGACGGTTCAGCGCGGGTGAGACAGTTTTGGTTGGTCGTGCCCGCCGACGATACCCTAACGGCACACGCGAACCGTCGGGCTATTCGTATGAAGCCCGCTGAAGCGGGCTTGGGTTTCTTCTATAATTTCTTCCTCAACGAAACATCATCATCCGCAAAATCGTTTTGACGATAAAAAGATAAGGCAGGCAGGTTGTCATCTCCTGTTAGTACGAGCAGGCTCTTCGCACCCTGCTGTTTTGCGATGCCCTCCGCAAAAACAACCAGAGCTTTGGCAATGCCTTGCCGGCGATAGTCATTCAACACGTACAGTTCGGTCAACTCGGCGTGATGTGTTGCATACAACACGCGCGGGACGACGCGCACAAGGGCAAACCCTACCGCTTTACCCGCTACCTTTGCCAGGATCGCTGTTTCCACACAGTGCGGGTCGATCATGCGGGCGGCGATGGCTTCTGCGGGGTCGGTCGCTTCGTTGAACAACAGGTTGAGGCGAGCGATATCTTGTGCATCGTCCACCGTGGCAAGGGAGATAATCACTTGGTTATTCATGTATCAATCTTTCGCAACAAAATCGCCTCTCGCAATGAGAGGCGACACGCAAGAGCATATCATCTCTCATCTCCCGCATGAAAACTCATGCGCCGAAGTTGGCACCTTCTTCACTGAACACTGATGACTGTTCACTGACTGGTTGCCGAAGCGTCAACGGGTCGGTCCCTCAGCTTCTCTGGATGAGTGTATCCGTAAATTGTTTGCGAGTTATAACATGGCGCGACGGGAATGTCAATTCAATATTGTATAATCTTGCCATGCCTTTCAACGAGTTGAACAAGACACAACGATCATCTCTGCTCGCCGCGCTGGCGATCTTCATCGTCGGCTTGGGGATATTCGCCTACCTCGGCATCTACTTCCGTTACTGGGCGGACGATTGGTGTTACAACGCGGACTTCCGCAATTTGGGACTTCTCGAAACCCTGCGCGGCTACGCCTACAATGTGACCTACACTCCCAGCCGATACTCCGTGACGATCCTCGCGGGGATGTTTTATCCACTTGGCGTGCTTGGACTGCAACTCCTCATCCCGCTCTCGCTTCTACTCTGGACATGGGGCTTGGTTCGCCTCCTCAAAAATATTTCCTCCCTTTCGGATTTTTCGCTCCCCGCTCCTCAAGCGACTCTACTCTCCTTCATTATCGTTTATTTTTCAATTTATCTCGCGCCGCATTTGTATCAATCCTTATACTGGAACACAGGCTTCTTCACGTACACCTTTCCCATCATTTTAACTCCCTGGGTGCTGGCGCTTGTGGCGGATCAGAACAAATCCACACCTAAGTTGATACTCGTTGCCCTGCTCTCCCTCCTCACAGGCGGATTCTCCGAAGCGAGCAACACTGTGCTGGTTTCCATTCTTGCTTTGTATACAATCATTGCGTTCATTGGTTCCCGCTACAAAAAACTTTGGGCGCAAAAGACACTCGTCGGCGCAAGTATCGCCCTCCTCTTCGCACTCATCGCCATGGCGCTGCTCGTCTTCGCGCCGACAACCCAAATCCGCGCCGAGCGGTATGGCGAACCAGCAAGTCTGCCCGAACTGGCGACGTTGGTCTTCAACTTCACGCGCGCGTTTGTCACGCTCTCGATCAAAGATTATCAACACCTCCTCATTCTTGCCCTTTCAGGGCTGTTCGGGTTTGCGCTAAACGCCAACGATGGGAAACCAGCCACACTTCCGAAAACGATCGCTCTTGGGGCTGGGATATTCATCACGGCGAGTCTGCTTGTCGCCGCGTCACTGACTCCCAGCGCCTACGTCGAGCGCGGACTGCCCATCGAGCGCACGCTCATCATCCCACGCCACATCTTGGTTTTTGCCTTCACCGCGCTGGGATGGGTGGGCGGAGATACTCTCCGTCAGTTATACGCGCCGGCTTGGTTGCAGGCTACGGCGAAAGTCGCTTTGTTGGTCGCGCTCGTTTTTCCAATTCTCACAATTCTCGAAGCCTCAAACAACATACCTGTTTTTCAAAACCGCGCCCGCTTGTGGGACGAACGCGAAGCGGCGATTCTTTCCGCGATTGAAAATAACCAGGAGCGCGTCGAAGTCCTCGCCATAGACGGCGCGCCCGTCGGCGGCATCCGCGATTTCGACCCGCCCGGTAAAAAAGGCTACTGGATCTCCGTCTGCGCGATGGATTACTACGATATCAAATTTCAGGTGAACCTCCCATGAAGATTGTTGCGCTCGTCCCCATGCGGCATCACAGCCAGCGCGTGCCCGGTAAAAATTACCGCCCGCTCGCTGGCAAGCCGTTGTTCCATCACATCATCGAGACGTTGCTCGCCGTGACGGAGATCAGCCAGATCGTTGTGGATACCGACTCAAACGAAGTGATGGACGGCTTGCGGAAACATTTTCCAACGGTGCAGATCATCAACCGCCCCGAACATTTGCGGGCAGATGATGTGCCGATGAACGAGATTTTGATCCACGACACGGGGCTTTTCGAAGCGGACTTTTACCTGCAAACCCACAGCACAAACCCATTGCTCAAACCTGAAACCATCTCCAAGGCGATTCAATTACTAATTACCAATTACCCTGATCGCGACTCTCTATTTTCCGTCACCCGACTGCAAACCCGCCTGTACGACCAGCACGGCAACGCGATCAATCACAACCCGAAGGAATTGATCCAAACACAGGATTTGCCTCCCGTCTACGAAGAGAATTCCTGCATTTATATTTTCAAACGCGAGTACCTGCTGGCAAAGCGTCATCGCATCAGCGACAAACCGCTGATGTTCGATATCGACGCCGACGAAGCGTGGGATATTGACGAAGAACTCGACTTTGCCATCTGTGATTTCCTGTTCAAGAGAAACCATACGAATGGATAGACTGAAAAAAACGTTGGGCAGGGGGTTTGCCATCCCCTGGTATCCCATCGCGTTCGGGGCGTACCCCGTGATGGCATTGCTGGCGCAAAACGTTGGGCAGGTCAAAGCGGAGGCGGCGTGGCGTCCGCTGGGGGTGAGCCTGGCG
>CAYPCK010000145.1:3159-6111 GCA_964409185.1 uncultured Anaerolinea sp.
GCTCTTCCTTGTGTTGCGAATGTTCCTCGGCGCATGGGACCGTGGCGCCTTCCTCACCGGCTTATGGATCGCGTTATTTTTTTCCTACGGGCACGTTCACATCCTTCTCACCAAAGAGTTGGAAGGCGTTGACGTCACGCCATGGTTGTTGGGCGCGTGGGGCGTGCTGGCGGTTCTCGCAGTGATTTGGGCGGTCAAACGCCCGCCGTACGCCGAGTCGCTGAACGTAATCGCGCTCGGGCTGTTGCTCGTTCTGGGGTGGCAGATCAGCACCGACGTCGAAAAAGGACACGCGCATCGCGTCGCCGCGCAGAACGCTCCCATCGTGGAAAACCTGTCGCTCCCCGAAAATCCGCCGGACGTGTATTACATCATCCTCGATTCCTATGGGCGTGATGATCTTTTGCAAGAGGCATACGGCTACGATAACACCGACTTCCTCGAGGGCTTGCGCGCGCGCGGCTTTTATGTCGCGGAGTGCAGTCAGAGCAACTACATTCGCACCGAGATTTCGATGGCATCCTCGCTGAACATGATGTATTTGCAGGACCTCGATGAAGCCTTCTCGCCCAATACCACCAAACGCGGAAAATTATGGGACTCCTACAAATACAGCGCAGTGCGATACAACTTTGAGGCGATGGGTTACAAGACCGTCGCCTACGCCACCGGCTTTGACTGGAACGAACTCGACGACGCCGATGTGTTTTACACGCCGCCGCCCTTCTCGGCTGGGATGAGCGAATTCGAAACGCTGTTCATCGAAACCACCCTCGCCCGCCATGCCCAGGATTTCGGGTGGGTTGATCCGGATGAGATCATGGGACAGAACTTTCGGAATCGAACCTCGCTCGTCTTCGACACGCTGGATGATATCGCCCGCATGCCCGAGCCGACGTACGCGTACGTCCACGTGATCTCGCCTCATCCTCCCTTTGTGTTTGGTCCGAACGGTGAGCCGACCTACCCCCCCGACTTTTGGAACGAGAACCGCGAGTATCCCGCGAAGTTATACGCGCGGGGCTATCAGAATCAATTGACCTTCCTGAATCATAAAATGCTGGAGGCGTTGGATGTCATCCTTGCCGAATCCGATACGCCGCCGGTCATCATCATTCAAGGCGACCACGGTCCGTGGCTTCAACCGCGCAATAAACGGATGTGGATCCTGAACGCCTATCACCTGCCCGGGCATCAGGAAGAATTGTTCCCGAAAATTTCGCCGGTCAATTCGTTCCGCGTGGTCTTCAACGAATATTTCGGCGGGGAATATGAGATGTTACCAAACATCAGTTACTTTTCGCCGGTGCCGAATCTCTATGAATTTTCTGAAATCAAGAACGAGTGCGATCGCGGCAACGCCCCGCCTTCGGGCGAGTGAGCGACGGGGAAAAGGATATAATCTTCAACCATGCACACCGTCCTCTTCACCGCCCCGTACATGATTCCATTCGCAGACCGCTTCAAGCCGGTCTTCGACAAATACAACATCGAACTGATCGTCCCCGATGTGCGCGAGCGCATGGAGGAGGAGGATCTGATGAAGTACGCCGGTCGATTCGACGGGGCGATCTGCGGCGACGACCGTTACACCGCGCGCGTCATCGAAGCGTGCGCGCCGCGCCTCAAGGTCATTTCCAAGTGGGGGACGGGGATCGATTCCATCGACGCTTCCGCCTGCGCCCGCCATGGCGTGAAGATCGGTCGCACCCCGAACGCGTTCACCACGCCTGTGGCGGATACCGTCCTCGGTTACATGCTCGCCTTTGCCCGCCGCCAACCGTGGATGGACAGCGAAATGAAAAGCGGTAAATGGGAGAAGATACCCGGCAGATCGTTAAGCGAATGTACGCTCGGCGTGATCGGCGTGGGCAACATCGGCAAAGCCGTCACGCGCCGCGCGCGGGCGTTTGGCATGAAAGTCTACGGTAACGACATCGTTGACGTTGATCATGTGTTTATCTCTGAAACTGGCATCGAAATGACCACGCTTCACTTTCTACTTTCCAACTCCGATTTCGTCTCCATCAATTGCGATCTCAATCCAACCTCTCGCCACCTCATGAATTCCGACACATTCGCGCTCATGAAACCAACGGCTGTGCTCATCAACACCGCGCGCGGACCCATCGTCGAGGAGAAAGCGCTGGTGGAGGCGTTGCAGTCGAAACGTCTGGGGGGAGCCGCATTGGATGTCTTTGAGGCGGAGCCGCTCCCGTTGGAGAGTCCGCTTTTGAAAATGGACAATGTCATGCTTGCCCCGCACAACTCCAATTCCAGCCCTGCCGCGTGGGAGCGCGTGCATTGGAACACGATCAAAAATCTGGTGGAGGGGCTGGGAGGTGCATTTTCGTACGCGGATTTCACGGACAACACGGAAAAATCTTGAATTGACGGAGATGAGTCGTGGAGGCAAAGAAGAAATTCGAAGGTAAGCACTCTGAATTAACAGGGAAAATTTTGGGGGGCATTCTTTCAACTTCATAAAGAACTGGGGTTTGGGTTTTCTGAAAAAGTGTACGAAACCGCCCTTGACATTTTGCTTGTGGAACTCGGATTGATCGTTGAGAGACAAAAAGATATATTTGTCTATTTTCGTGGAAAAGTAATAGGCGAATATAAAGCGGACTTAATTGTGAATGGCGTGGTTCTGATTGAGTTAAAGTCAATTGAGAGACTGGCTGATGTTCACGATGCGCAGTTATTGAACTATTTGAAAGCCACCGAAATTGAAGTTGGTTTATTGTTGAACTTTGGACGTGAAGCCCAATTTCATCGTAAAATTTACGACAATCCTCGGAAAGGGTCTTTGTCATGGGCAAAACATCCGTAAAACAATTCCTTTCCGTGAATTCCGTGTTATCCGTGTACAATAAATTATGACAAAAACAGTTCTTATCACTGGCGCGGCTGGCGGGATTGGTCGCGCCGCCGTATCGCTTTTCTCTAAAA
>CAYPCK010000146.1:0-6079 GCA_964409185.1 uncultured Anaerolinea sp.
TCGTCCTTGTCGGCTCACGCCCTCTCCCGGAAGAAATCATTCAGCGGTTCATCCAGACCACTCGCCGGCAACAGGCGTGAGAAATGCCGACCAATGTGGAGCAGATAAATGTCAGGTTTGAAGCGTCGAGATGTCCGTTTCCCTGCCGAGGTTGGTGAATGAAGAACATCACTTTATCTCGGGTGGGTGAGTTGATTCGGGCGATGTTTGAACTCCTATGGAATCGATCGGAGGGGATGCTTGCACGCGACCTCATGGCGTATGTCCCCGAAGTTATTACATTGACGGAATACGAGAGGGGAATTTCACCACAAAGCGGACTTTCAAAATACGAGAGGATCATTCGCGTAGCGACGATCCCGCTCACACAGGTAGGCTGGTTATATAAGAATAATAAGGGGCGCTGGTTCATCACCGATCAGGGACGACAGGCGTGTAAACGTCATGCCAGCGCGTTGGATTTGTATGGCGAAGCCCTGCGGTTGTATGAGGAACGTGGTCAAGGTAAGCCCGAAGCCACGGTTATTTATGAAATGGCGCAGGAAAAGGCGTGGGAGCAGATTCAAAAATTTCTGCAGGCGGCAGAACTAACGGAATTACTTGCGCTGGTGGCGGACCTGTTGAAAGCAATGGGTTATCGTATTTTATGGACTGCGCGTCCCGACAGCGCGCATCGCCAGATTGGGCTGGTGGCGTCGGTGGATCAATTGGGGGCGCATACGAATCGGGTCCTCGTCCAGATTAAACACAAAGGGCAGGTGTTCACTCTTGAAGGGCTGAAGTCTGCGCTCGCGTTGTTAAGCTCACAGGATTACGGTCTCCTAATTTCCACAGGCGGGTTCACCACAGAGGCTCTGGACGCGATTCAAACCCATGAATATCAACGCTTGATTGTGCTGGATTTGGAGGCGTTCTTTGATTTGTGGATGTCTAATCACGATAAGCTGAGTCAGGAAGCGCGAAATCGCCTGCCCATCAAGTCGGTAAATTTTTTTGTCCCACTTGATTAGCCGCTGTTCATGAAACCTCCAGCCAAAACAAGAATCAGTAAGGCAAGAACGGAGGGGGTATCTGTGTTGTTGGAGGAGATTCGGCTTGCCATTGAATGGAATCGCCCCAGTATTTTATTGGCTGTTCAAAAGAACAACCGTGCTGGGGGCAAGGCGGAGGCTGCGTTGGAGAAAGAAATCCGCGCGATGATGCAACAAGTTGTCCGCATGGCTTTGTGCGAGCAAGTCTCTGAATTCCCGCGTTTGTTGATTCAGACGCCAGCCACAAGTGATCGTATCTTTTTTATTCGCCACCTCGATTGTGATCAGCGAGATCGTGATATCGTGTATCGTCTGTTGAATTTATACAGGGAAACGTTCGTTGAATGCAATATCCGGGCTGTGTTTTGGTTGACTCCGCAAGAGGCAACCAACCTCATGCGTATTGCCCCGGATTTTTGGGCATTCCGACATCGGGTGATAGAACTCGCCCCCGAGCGAAACTTGAAAAAAAGTATTCGGAGAGGTAATGGGATTCCTCATGGCAGGAATCGCCTGATTGTGTAAAGATGAATTCAACGCTTGAATATAATATCGTTCTTATAGCCATTATTGTCGTGTCGCTGTTCATTGCTGTGATCACTGCCAGGCGACGAACAATGCAAGGCGCGAGAAGTCTCGTCATACTTTCATTGATTGTTGCCATTTGGTCAGGAGCGTATCTCCATCCTCCAATCGCAAGAGGACCCGGTGTTACCATTCTGGCTTCATTGATCTATTTTTGTGTGCTTGCATCGGCGACTGCCTTGTTGACCTTTTCCTTGTCGTACAACAATAGATCACATTGGCTTACAAGGCCAGCTCTTGGTCTCCTTGCTGTACTGCCATTGGTCACTCAATTGATCATTTGGATGGAGCCGTGGCGAAACGTCTTTTTTACAGATGCGATGTTTGGGGTTTCGGGACGCGTATTGCAAGGAGGGATGTGGTCCAACCTGGTATTCTTTTACTCGTATAATATGGAGGCTATCAGTCTCCTGCTTTTCTTCGATACATTTACTAGAAAACCGACAAGGTACTTGTTTCAATCCGGCATCGCCTTTCTCGGGGTCGTTGCGCCGCTTTTTGCTCGGCTGGCGAGTCACGTAGAAATACTTTCTGTAGGGAGACTGGAAAATATCCATATCGGATATGCATTCACTGTATTGGGATTTGCATACACGTTGCACTATGGAAAGAAAGTTGAAATCATCCCTTTAACTCGTGATGCGGTGGTCGAGGGTATGAGCGATGGGTGGATGGTGCTCGATA
Organism: uncultured Anaerolinea sp.; assembly: GCA_964409185.1. Classification (GTDB taxonomy): domain Bacteria; phylum Chloroflexota; class Anaerolineae; order Anaerolineales; family Villigracilaceae; genus Defluviilinea. Next base: position 2,301 of record CAYPCK010000146.1, read on the forward strand.
CGACGGATCGCATCATTGATATCAACCCAATAGCGGAATCCATTATCGGGTTGTCGCGCTCTAAGGTATATGGCAGACCCGTAGGCACTGTGCTAACGGATTGGCCCGGTCTGAGCGACGCGGCGGGTGGTGTCAAAGAATTGGATATGCGGAGGAGCATCCGCACTCGCACCGATTGGCGCTATTTGAACATTCGGCTTTCCAACCTTCGGAATCGAAACAACGATCTGGTTGGGAAACTCATCCTCTGGCGCGATATTACCGAGCGGCGTCTCGCAGACGATGCGCGTCAACGCGCACGGGATGAGATGTTTGCCATCCTGAACGCGATTTCGAATGCGGCGACACATACAGCCAATCTAGATGATTTTCTGTCGGAGGCCATCTTCCAAATCATCCATCCGTTTCGAAGCCAGGTTGCCGCGATCTGGCTGTTAGAAGATAACGAATTGGATGCCGGGAAAATAACTCTGCACCTTGCCTCGCAATTTGGCTTGACACCGGAAGCTATTCAGCGAATGGCGGAAGTGCGGATCTTGCCGTCTGTGTTCGATATGGCAGTGAATCAAAGGCGAACGTTATTGATTGACGACATTCCCGATGAAGTGCGCATAAATTATGCCATGCGTGGAATTGGCATTTCCACGTTTATCCTCTTGCCGTTGAAGACAACGCAAAGCCGGGGCGAAAAGCTGACGCTTGGGTGTATGGCGTTGGCGCGTAAAGACCAGTCATTGTTTAGTCAGGATGAGATCATTCGCCTGCAAACGATCATGGACCAGCTTGCGACCTTGATTGATAGTGACCGGCGCAGGCAATTGTCCATTGCGCGGTTGGAACGGCAACGACTGTTGCGTGATCTGCACGATTCGGTCAGCCAAAAGTTGTACGGTCTGGTGGCATTAACAGAAGCCGCGCAGGCGGCGCTTGAAGCGGGTTCGTCGGTCATGCCAGAGGAAGTGCTGAAAAAAATTGGCGATAATGCCCGAATGGCGGTTAAAGAGATGAGGCTGTTCTTGTACGAAATGCAACCTGTGGAACTCGAAGAGGAAGGTTTGGTATCGGTGCTCCATCACCGGCTTGCGGCGGTGGAAGGTCGGGCGGATATTAAAGCCCGACTGCTGGCAGACGATAACATTTCCATTCCAAAAGAGACCGAGGTGGCTTTGTATTACGTCGCTCAGGAGGCATTGAACAATATTTTGAGACATGCTCACGCGGCTTCTGTGACAGTGAGGTTGCGCAAGACACGGCAACACATCGTCCTCGAGGTGGAGGATGATGGTCGAGGGTTCGACTTGAAGAAACTGGAGCCCGGCGGCATGGGGTTGAAAGGTATGAGAGAACGCGTTGCTCTCATCCACGGGCGCATCGAGATCCAATCCAAGGTGGAGAATGGCACGAAAATCAAAGTGACGGTTGACAGGGAACGTTTATTTATTCAGAAGGCAAGGAGAAAAAAGCAATGAAGCGGATTCGAATACTTGTCGTGGACGATGAAAGCGTTGTGCGCGAGGGGGTGGTTGCCATTCTATCATTCCAATCGGACCTTGATGTGGTCGGGGAAGCGGAGGATGGCGCTCGGGCGGTGGAAATCGCCCGCAAAACCAAACCGGACGTTGTTCTGCTCGATATGATCATGGGAAATCAAGATGGCTTGACGACGATACCAAATCTAAAAGCGGTTGTACCCGAAACGCGCATCCTTGTGCTGACCAGTTTTGCGGAACCTGATCGTGTGTATCAGGCTATCAAAGCGGGCGCGCTCGGTTATCTCCTCAAGGATGCGACCCGCATTCAATTGCTTCAAGCGATTCGCGATGTCGCGAACGGACAAGCCTCGATTCAACCTTCGATTGCGTTGAAGGTCATACACGAAATCGACCATCCCTCCCAATTGCTGTACACGGTTGACCCGCTCACGCCCCGCGAATTGGATACGCTCAAGTTGATCGCCCGCGGATTGAGCAATCAAGAGATTGCCGAAGCGCTCATCGTTCACGAGAGGACGATTGCAAAATATGTGAGCAGTATTCTCGAAAAACTTCACCTTGCCAATCGCACCCAAGCCGCGCTGTACGCCATTCGTGAAGGAATCGCTGAACCCGAAGATTCGAAATTCGATAAATGATCAACCCACTTTAATAGCGCGCCGTACCTTCTGCGTCGCGCCGCAGTTGGTGATACTGGGGGCGATGCGCGCCCCTTAGCGTGGCACGCCAAATACCGTGTTCGAATCCGCCTGTGGACAAGCAGGCGGATTGTTGTTGCGGGGAAACTTCAATATGATTTTCGTAGCAAAACTGCGACAATCCCGCCTCGATTCTGGGATGGTCATTAATGACGCTTTGCAAGAGACTTTCATGGGGAAAACAGAAAAGAAAAGTGGCAAGTTAATTTGATTTTGCGATTCGGCATTCCTTTCTATAATGAGCACAACATTAGCAAGAAAAATTTCTATCCAGGAGACTTCACTTGTTACTCGGTCTTCACACACGCATCTTGGATACCCGGAACCGTCTGCCATTGCCGGCGGACTTCAAAGAACATTTCAAAGATGGCGTCTTTATCACGCAAGGCTTCGACCGCAATCTTATGGTTCTTACCCGAGAGGCGTTCGAACAAATCTACACAAGAGTGATGACATCCAATTTAGCAGATCCGCTAGCCCGTCTGTTGATGCGAATGTTGTTGGGCAACGCGTATGAAGCGGAAATCGATGACGCTGGCGGCATCCATATTCAGCAGCACTTGAAGGATTTTGCGTCACTGGCACACGACGTGATCCTGGTCGGCTTGGGCGATTATCTGGAACTTTGGTCGCCGGAACATTGGAACAAACAAGAGGAGCAATTGTCAAATGTGGAAGCCAACACAAGCAGGTTTTCTTCGCTCGTCATCGTTACCAGATAAAACTGAATCGGACGCGCTGCGATGGGGGCTGGGGAGATGAAAAAAATCCGAATCCTCGTTGTGGAGGATCAGAGCGTGGTGCGCGAAGGCGTGGTTGCCATTCTCTCGCTTCAAAAGGATATTGAAGTTGTCGCGGAAGCGGAAGATGGCATACGGGCTGTGGAGTTGGCGGCAAAGACCAAGCCCGATGTGATTTTGCTCGATATGGTCATGCCTCGCCTGGATGGCTTGATGACCATCCCGCGGTTGAAAGATGTCGCGCCGCACGCGCGCATCCTCGTGCTCACGAGTTTTGCCGAAAGCAATCGCGTGTATCAAGCGATCAAATCCGGCGCGCTAGGCTACATGTTGAAAGATACGCCGCGCGACGATCTTCTGCGATCGATTCGTGAGGTGGCGGGCGGAAAAGCTTGCCTGCATCCCTCGATTGCGCTCAAAGTTATTAGAGAATTCGACAACACACAGGAGGATACAGCCATGACCGAATCACTGACCCGACGGGAACTTGAAACCCTGCGCCTGATTGCGCGTGGATTGAGCAACCAGGAGATCGCCGCATTCCTTGTCGTCCACGAGCGGACGATTGCCAAATATGTGAGCAATATTTTGGACAAACTCCACGTGGCAAACCGGACCCAGGCGGCTCTCTACGCCATTCGGGAAGGATTGACCGCCGCAAGCGATTAAGGCAATCGGTCAATAATGACCATGCCGCTGAAAATTATTGGTCATAATTTCAGCATAAAAAATTCATTGTTTGCCGATTTTGACTTGAATGCGTACTTTCTATAATATCACCAAGGATTACAAGAACGAAAGCCGATTTCGAAAGAGAAACCATGGGTAAATTTCACTACAGCACCGCG
>CAYPCK010000147.1:0-6057 GCA_964409185.1 uncultured Anaerolinea sp.
ACCGCGAATCATCGTTCGACATTTCGGCTGATTTACAGGCGTTGGCGACCATCCCGATGATTGTGGTCTGCGCAGGGGCAAAAGCGATTCTGGATCTGCCCGCCACGCTCGAATATCTCGAAACGATGGGCGTGCCGGTCGTTGGGTATGGGACGGAGGAATTCCCCGCGTTCTACTCGCGTGAAAGCGGACTCGACGTCAGCGTGAAACTCGACACCCCAGAGGAGGTCGTCCAGTTTGCGAAGGCGCACTGGGAGGCTGGGATGCGGAGCGCAGTGCTGGTGGCGAACCCGGTCCCCAAAGGCGAGGCAATTCCCAAGTCCGAGATGGAGCCGCTGATCGAAAAAGCATCCAAAGAGGCGAAGGAAAAAGGCACCCACGGGAAGGAAGTCACGCCGTTCCTCCTCCAACGCATCAACGAGTTGACCGGCGGAAAATCCATGAAGGCGAATGTAGCGTTGTTGTTGAACAACGCGCGGCTGGCGGCGCACATCGCGCGCGCGTGGCGCGCAAGCGAACGGCGAAAGGTGGCGTGATGGCAAACGGATTCATGGGAAGTAGACTTTAGACCTGTGAGGTCTGAGAGACCTCACAGGTCTATTTTTTCTCCCTTGACATTTTAGAACATGCGTTCTATACTCGCCCTACGTGTCACCCATTCGACAAAGGAGGTCGAGATGACTACCTATCGTAGAAACGCAGGGGATGGATTGCTCGCCCTGTTCCGTGATCTCACCCGCGGGCGCCGCTTCAACCGGGGCGCGGCGTGGGGCATGATGATCATTGGGGCATTGCTGGCGTTCGAGATCTTCAATTTCAGCACCACCCAATTCGCCCTCGCCGATGTGCTCGGCGACCTGTCGTTTGCCGGGCTGCGCTGGGCAACCGTCCTTGCCATCGCCTTTTGCGGCATTGACTTTGCCGGCATCGCCCGCATCTTCACCCCCGAACAGGGCGCGGACGAGCCGAAAGAAATTTATTACTTGTTCGGCGCATGGTTGCTGGCGGCGGCGTTCAACGCTTCGCTCACATGGTGGGGTGTTTCGGTTGCCATCGTCAACCACTCCAGCCTTTCGGGCGGCGCTGTCATCAGCAACGAGGCGATGACAAAAATCGTGCCGATCTTTGTGGCGGCAATGGTTCTGCTCATCCGCGTGCTCATCATTGGCACGTTCTCCGTCGCCGGCGACCGTATGTTCACCACCGATGAGAACCGCGCGCGCAACTATCCCCGCCCCGCGCAGGAGCAATCGTATCGCCCGGCGAGTCAACCGACCCTTCGACCGGCTTCCAGCATCAACCGCCCGGTGCAGACCACGCAGACTCAATTCCGCCCCACCCCCAAGCCCGCCCAACAGGCTTCGTTCGTAAAGCAGGAACCCACCTATCACCCGGTATCGTATGCCGCGCAAAGCAACGACCGCTCGTACGATGCATAATTAAATTCGCTGGGTAAATCCAGCGCTCCGTTATCCGAACTCATTTCGAGCTCGGGTCCCTCACACAAAAAGGAACCCACCATGCCCCGCGCTCGCCCACAACTAAATACCCAACGGCAGACAGCCGCGGCAGATCACGATGCAGGCGGCTGTTTGTCTTTTTATGCCCTGCCGCCGCTGGCGGTTTTTCTCATCGCTTGCCTGTTGGCGGGCCTTTCTTTGCGGACGCCGATTCAGACATTGGCGCTCCCCAACGCTTGGCCGATCGTTTCGAGCGGATTCACACCCTCCAGCGGACTCTCCCCCATCTTCACAAGGGAAATCCAACACTGGGGAGCGGACATCACCCGTTGGGCGAACGCTTCCTCCCTGGACCCGAACCTGGTCGCCACGGTGATGCAGATCGAATCGTGCGGCGACCCGCTCGCGCTTTCGCGCTCCGGCGCCATGGGACTCTTCCAGGTGATGCCGTTCCACTTCCGCTTTGGCGAAAACGGATTCGACATTGAGACCAACGCCCTGCGCGGGCTGGGGTATTTGTCCGAATCGCTTCAAACGGCGGGCGGAAATCCGCGGCTTGCGCTGGCGGGCTATAACGGGGGAATCGGCGTCATCGGCGCCGGCGAGTGGACATGGCACGCCGAGACGCAGAGATACGTCCGCTATGGCGAACCCATTTACAACGACGCGCGAAGCGGGGTTTCATCCAGCGAGATGCTCGATGAGTGGTTTCAAAAATACGGGGCGGGGCTGTGCCGCCAGGCGTCGCGCCGATTGGGAATTTCACCGTAGGGCGGGGAGCCAGATCGCGAACGAAGTGCCTTTGCCCTCTTTGGAATCCACTTCGATGCGCCCGCCATGCCGTTCGACGATCCAGTTTGCGATGGAGAGACCCAACCCAAAACCAGTAGTCTTGCCGCGCGTGCGCGATTTTTCGGCGCGGTAAAAACGCTCGAAGATATGCGGCAGGTCTTCGGCGGGAATGCCGGGACCCGTGTCGCGGCAAATGATGCGACCCTGCTCGCCGATCTTTTCGAGGCTGAGAAAGACTTCGCCGCCGTATGGCGTGTATTGGATCGCGTTTGCGGCAAGGTTGATGAGCACTTGTTTAAGCCGGTCACGGTCGCCGGTGACGATGACCTGATCGATTTCATTGAGGTGCAATCGGATTTTATTGCCCGCCAGGATGGTCATTTCCTGAAACACTTCCGTGACAAGCAGGTCAAGTTCAACGGGTTTTTCGACGAGAGCCAGTTTGCCCGATTCTGCCTGCGCCAGCAGGAGCAAGCCGCCCACCAGCCGCGATAACCGCCCGGCTTCCTGATCGATGCTGGTGAGCGATTCATCGTCGAGGCTTTTCATGCGCCGCATCAGGTCCACGTTGCCTTTGATGACCGTCAGCGGTGTGCGGAGTTCGTGGCTCACGTCGGCAAGCAGTCGCTGTTGCGAGGTGAACAATGCCTCGAGGCGTTCGAGAGTCTGGTTGAACGAATCGACCAGACTGCCGATCTCGTCGGCGGGTCCATCGTACGGAATGCGGCGCGAGAGGTCGTCGGCGCGGTTGATCTGTTCGGCGGCTTCGGTGATGGTCTTCAACGGGCGGAGCGTTTGCCCGAGGGTCAGCCACGCCGCGTTGCCTGAGAACAGGACAGCGACGATCCAGATCACGGCAAGGATATTCGTCAAGCCGATGCGCGCGGCATCAATCACATCGAGGTTCACGGCGATTTGCAGAGTCCCGATGCGCCGCTCGTTCCGCTCGAGCGGAACGCTCACCACGCGCAGGTGATACTCGCCAACCTGCACATCGCGATAGATCGGTGTCTCGCGGGCAAGCCCCACTGAGTCGAAAGGGCGCTGGTCTGTGAATCCTTCCAATGTCCGCAAGCCGGTCTGCGCGCCGCCCTCCAGCCTCCAGATCTGCACATACACGTCCGAGCGGAGTTCGACCGACTCAAGATTCCCTTCGAGTTCGTCCAATTCGCTGACGTTGATGCCGTTGATGATCAGCCCGGCGGCATTTTCGAGGGTGTTGTCGATCTGGTTGACGAGGATGGCGTTGAACACAAAAATTGCCGCCGCCCCGAATACAAGCAAAATCCCCCCTGTCAGTGTTGCGTACAACAGGGTCAGGCGGAGGCGCATGGACATGTCGATTTACGATTTACGATTTGCTCGTTCGCCTATGGATTTTCCCGCAGAACATACCCAACCCCGCGCACGGTGTGAATCAGTCGAATCTCACCCTCCCCTTCCAGTTTCTGCCGCAGGTAGCGGATGTACACTTCCAACACGTTGCTCTCGCCGCCGAAATCATAGCCCCATACCCGGTCAAAGATCACTTCGCGGGTGAGCACCTGCTTTGGGTGGCGCAGGAACAATTCGAGTAATTCATACTCTTTTGCAGTGAGCGAGATCGTGCGGTTGCCGCGCGAGGCTTGGCGTGTGCCGGTATCGAGCGAAAGGTCGGCAAACTTCAAAACGGGAATTCGTTCCGGTTGAGTCCTTCGCAACAAGGCGCGCACGCGCGCGAGCAATTCATCGAGGTTGAACGGCTTGACCATGTAATCATCCGCGCCGGCGTCCAACCCCTGAATGCGGTCCTGCACGGTGTCTTTGGCGGTCAGCATCAAAATGGGGATTGAACCGCCCGTGCGCAACCGGTGACAGACTTCCAACCCGTCCATACCGGGGAGCATCCAATCGAGGATCACCAGGTCGGGCGTGTGATCGCGCGCAAGGATCAGACCCATGCGCCCGTCGGTCGCGGTATCCACGGTGTAGCCTTCATAGGCAAGCCCGCGTTGGAGTAACTTGAGAATCTGCTGGTCGTCTTCGATGATCAAAATTCGTTCGTTCATGGCAAAACTCCTGAACAAACTATACCATAATTGAAGTCACTGCTCAATTGTCTTTGGACGGACATCCTCGTTTCATTCTCCCATTGAATTTGATTCGCCGCCCGATCATACTCGCACACTTCGGCGCTCCACGCCCAAACATTGACAATACTTTTTCGGCGCGTATAATCAAACGAACAAACCCGCGCGAAGACAAGTATCCGCGTAACTGTTCAGAGAGTTGTCGGCTTGTGCGAGACAGCCAGCCCAACGGAGAAATCCCCTTCGCCTTTGCCCTCGCAGGGATGTAACGCAAGATCTTATCCTGCGCTACATCGTAAGAGGGACGCGAGCGCCCGTTAGAGCGCATGTTCGAGATTGCCCTCACCCCTACCCCTCTCCCGAGGGGAGAGGGAGATGCAATGAAAGCAGGTGGCACCACGAGACGCCCCCTCGTCCTGCAAATGGACCGGGGGCGTATTCTATTTCGCACGGAGGTGCAAACATGTTGGACATCAATTTGATTCGCGAGAAACCGGACCTCGTCCGTACGGCGTTGAAGAACCGCCAAATGGACGCGTCGCCGGTGGACGGCATCCTCGCCCTGGACGAGAAGCGGCGATCCCTGCTCACGCAGGTGGAGCAATTGAAAGCAGAGCGAAATAGCGTTTCGAAAGAAATAGGAAAAATGAAAGACGCGGCAGAACGCGAAAAGAAGATCGCCGCGATGCGCGAGGTCGGCGACAAAATCACCGCGTTGGACAAGCAGGTGACAGAGGTCGAAGAGGAGTTGACGCGGCTCACGAGCGCCCTGCCGAACATCCCGGATGAACGCACGCCGATCGGCGTATCCGAAGAGGAGAATGTCGTTCTCAAAACGGTAGGCGAACTCCCTGAATTCGATTTCGAGCCGAAAGCGCACTGGGATCTGGGTCCCGCGCTCGGCGTGATTGATTTCGAACGCGGCACAAAAGTGACGGGGTCGCGCTTTTACATCTTGAGCGGACCCGGCGCGCGCTTGCAACGCGCCTTGATCGCCTTCATGCTCGACCTGCACATCAGGCAGGGGTATACCGAAAAATATTTGCCGTTCATGGTCAAAACCCCGACCGTGTTCGGCGCGGGGCAACTGCCGAAGTTTGCCGACAATTTATACAAAGACCACGAGGAAGATTTGTATTTCGTCCCCACCGCCGAAGTGCCGTTGACCGGTATCCACATGGACGAGATCCTCGAAGAGGCGCAGCTTCCGCTTTTATACACCGCCTACACACCGTGCTTCCGCCGCGAGAAGATGAGCGCGGGGCGCGACGTGCGCGGCATCAAGCGCGGGCATCAATTCGACAAGGTCGAGATGTACATGTACGCCAAACCCGAAGAGTCTGACGCTCTGCTTGAGAAGATGCGCGAAGACGCCGAAGCGACCTGCGCCGCGCTGGGGCTGACCTATCGCGTCAAACAACTTTGCACAGGCGATATCGGCTTTGCGTCGGCGATCACGTACGACATTGAGGTGTGGGCGGCGGGGTGCAACGAGTGGCTCGAAGTCTCGTCCGTGTCGAATGTGCGCGACTTTCAGGCCCGGCGTGCGAATATAAAGTATCGCCCTGTCGATGGCGGCAGGGCGCGCTTCATCCACACGTTGAACGGCTCGGGGCTGGGACTCCCCCGCACATTGATCGCCGTGATGGAAAATTACCAGCAAGCCGACGGTTCGATCCGCGTGCCGGAAGCGCTCCGGCCCTGGATGGGCGGCGTGGATGTAATCCGCTGATGAA
>CAYPCK010000148.1:0-6042 GCA_964409185.1 uncultured Anaerolinea sp.
AAAGTGCGTTATGAAGACCCGCGCGCGGTGGGCGCGGATCGAATCGCCGACGCGGTTGCAGTCGTTTATTTGTACAAGGGTCCCGCGTGCATCATTGACTTTGGAACAGCGACCACCTTCAATGCCGTCACCAAAGAAGGCGAGTATCTCGGCGGAGCAATCACGGCAGGTATCAACCTCGCTACAGAAGCGCTGTTCACGCACGCCGCAAAACTTCCGCGCATTGACCTGCAACGCCCGCCATCGGTGATCGGGCGCAATACCGTCCATGCCATGCAAGCGGGTTTATTGTTCGGCTACGTGAGCATGGTCGAGGGCATGGTCGAGCGTTTTCGCAAGGAACTTGGACCGACGATGAAGGTGATCGCCACCGGCGGGCTTGCTGAAATTGTGGCGGCGGAAACCGACGCGATCCAGATCATCGCGCCGTGGCTCACGCTCGACGGCTTGCGAATTTTGTGGGACATCAATCATCCGTTGTGACGCTGAGGGTGCGACACACTTTTCTCTTCGCAATGGCATTTTTTACGTTGGGATGTGGGGGATTCGGACTCATCCCAAGCCCAATACCGACACCAACCATTTCATCCACATGGACTCTCAGCCCGCTTCCTTCGCCGAGTGAGACGGTCACGCCAACTTCCACTTTAATCCCCACCGAGACGTTCACCCCTTCCCCGACCTCTTCGCCATCCGCAACGCCGACGCAGTCATTTACCCCAACGATAACTTTTACACCCGAATATATTTTTCAGGGACCAGGCAACGTTACTGTCCCGATCCTTCTCTATCACCACATCGGCTTCTCGCCACACGGCAGTGAGTATTATGTTTTACCCGACGCGTTCGAGAGCCAGATGAATTATTTGTACACGCACGGATACCGAACGATCACCGTCGAACAATTGGCGCAAGCCATTCGCCCTGGCGCGCCACTTCCCTCCCGCCCCATCATCCTGACATTTGACGACGGGAGCGAAACCGTCTACACCGACGCTTTGCCCATCATGCAAAAGTATGGATTCACAGGCACAGCCTACATCGTCTACAACTACATCGGCGCGGGCTTGTACATGGACAGGGATCAGATCCGCGAGTTGTACGCGGCGGGCTGGGAGATCGGCAGTCACAGCATCACCCATATCGAATTGCCCACTCGACCCGGCAAACAGGAGGATGAGATCGTCAGTTCAAAGCGCAGGCTCGAATCGTATCTCAACCTACCCATCCGCAGTTTTGCCTATCCCTTCGGCGCGTACGACGCGGATTCGCTGTACCACGTCAAATTCGCAGGCTACATCGCCGCGATGGGACTTGGGGATGAATCGGCGCAGGGAAAAGAGAATATTTATTATCTGTATCGTCAGAGCATCACCGCGGGGACGACGCTGGAGTCGTTTGCGAATCTCCTGCTGTGGAATCCGTGATCTTGCAGAAACAAATTCCGTGCACAGAAAGTCAATCGAAAAAAGGAGCACGCGATGAATTCAAGAATTTTTATTTCGTTATTGCTCATCCTGTTGGCAGCCTGCTCGACTCCACCCACACCCACCGATAGCGGGGTCGAAGGGCAGGTTTTCATTGGTCCAATGTGCCCGGTCATTCAGGAGGGAGAGGAATGCCCGGATCAGTCGTATCAAGCCGCCTTGACAGTCCTCAGCCCGAACGGGAAAGAGATCGCGCAAGTCCAAACGGATGAAGAGGGAAGGTTCAGGATTACACTTGCGCCGGGCGAATACATCCTGCATCCAGAATCTCCAAACATGATTCCATTCGCCGAGGAACAGGCTTTCCTTGTGGAGGCTGGCAAGTTCACACAACTTCTGGTTAGATACGATAGCGGAATTCGCTAACGGGTTTCCTATGGTGTTTGCCCTTGCCCGCCCGTTTCACTCAGACTATAATGCCCCGCTGGTTCACAGCAAGGAGAAACATGCCTGTTTACACGTATCGCTGCACCTCGTGCGGCGCACAATTCGAAAAACATCAGGGATTTCACGACGCGGCATTGAAGACCTGCCCCGAGTGCCGTAAAAAAACGTTGAAGAAGGTCATCACGCCTACGAAGGTTATCTTCAAAGGTTCGGGGTTTTATATCACGGATAACAAGTCGGCATCGGGGGGCAAATCCTCATCGGTGAGCAAGACGCACGACGCCGACCATTCCTCCACGGAGACGAAGACCGCAGAGAAAGCCTCCTCCGAGGGCAAGAGCGAAAAGAAATCGAAGAGCAAGGCTGAGGCGAAGAGCGAGTGAATCAAAAAAGAGAAGCGCGAGGCTTCTCTTTTTATTGCCGCGTGTCACCCTCCCGAAGATCGTCGGGACGATGTGAGGGAGCGCAGTGTGCGACCGAAGGGTCTCCCCCACTGAGTTAGAGATTCTTCGGTCGCTTCGCTCCCTCAGAATGACACGTGAACCCCTACACCACCCACGGACCTACAAGGGCGTCGATCGAGATGCCGTATGCCAGCGAATTCCAAAACCTCATGCTGGCGGGCTGGTCTTTGACCTTTTGCCAGTACCCTGAAAAGACGAAGAACGTCGAGACGAGCGCGACCACGAGGCGGGCGATGATTGTGCCCGCCGTGCCGAAATTCCACGGGTCGCCGGTCTTGATCACGTCTACAGCGATGCTGTAGAACCAGCGCAGGATGACGCCCAGGAACACGCCGACAAACACCTGCACTTTGGCGCTGGTATCGTCCTGCTGGGTGGCGAGACGGAAGGCAAAGGCATCGTTGAAACTGAAGGAATTCATGAGTTCTCTCCTTTTGAAAGATTTTATTCGCCGCTGACGATGGTCCATTTGGAAATATCGGAACGGCTGACGAAGACCATGATGGACATGAAGATCAGGAAGACAAGCACCACGAAGAGCAAGCCGCGGAAGATGGGCATGAGGAAGATCAGCGAGAAGACCACGGTGAGCAGGAAGAGGTACACGCCCACCACGCGGTAGGCGAACCACTTGCCGAATACGTTCGGGGCGTACAGGAGGAACATGGCGGCGGTCAGCACGATGGAGATGGCAAAGGTCGGGAGGACGCCGAAAAAGCGGATCAGGTAGGCAACGAACAGGAAGTAGAAAAGGTCGATCATGCCGACGAACAGATAATGGAAGGCGTTGAACTTGATCGCGAAGATCTGTGAGAAGAAAAAGATCACCGCCAGGAAGAACGCCAGCGACATGGGCGAATAACTGACAAGGCTTTGGATCGAATCGAGGTAGCGTTGTTTGGCGAGGAAGGTGATCCCGAGGTCCTGCGTGGTGGAAAAGTTTTCCACGTCGAATTCGACCGTCGCGCCGTCCTTCGTCAGTTCAGTGTCGTGGGGCAAGCCGAAGCGGTAGATGCCGAACTCGTCCATGTTGATGACGACTCGGGCGGTGATGTGTTCGATCACTTTGTTCTGGTACGCCGAGAGGTTGTATTTATACACGTCCATGCCTTTGGTGGCGTAGGTAACGACGATCTCGGCTTCGGCGCCGGGGGCAAGCCCGGTGACGAGCGCCTGGGGACTGTCCATGACGGGTTGGACAATCAGGTCGCCCTGCGAAGGGACACGCATGGTGTAGTCGTACATCAGGTTGGCGTTTTCGGGCTTGCTTACCTTGATGAGCAGGTCGCCGGTATATTGCGTCTTGTTCGTGACAACATACGTTTCGGTGTTGTGGGCTTCGAAGGCGTTGAAGATCAACAGGTCAAGCTCCTGTTCGCCGTAGTCGAGCGAAGAGTTGATGTCGATGGTTTTGGGGACGAGGTTGTAGGTTTCGGTGCGGGTAACGTCTTCGTACTGTTTCGCGTCTTTGTTGTACACCGATTCGACGTAGGTGCGCCGCAGGGTGAATTCGGGCGGGATGATGCCGATCTCGCCGCCCCATGAGTTTTGGAACTGCACGTAGGCGTTGCCGTATGTGCTGGATTTGTGCTCGCCCACCCGCGCGGCTGTAACCGTGAGGAGGATCGCGCCGGTGACGATGAGCGCGCCGAGCCACACCAATATGCCGAAGATGCGTGAGGATGCGTTCATGAGATGCTCCTTTGATTCGATCCAAATCACTTTCAGTATACAACAGATGGAATTGAATTTTACAGGTTGGTTTGTTACGGAAAAAATAATGGAAACAAAAAAGACCCCTTTCGGGGTCTTGTGCTCCTCGACCAGGGCTTGAACCTGGAACCTAGCGGTTAACAGCCGCTCGCTCTGCCGATTGAGCTATCGAGGAAGGCGAGCGGGATTATACGTGCAAGGAAAGGGAGTGTCAAGAATAAGTAACTCACCTTACGCGCGTCTGCGTTTTCCTTGCGGCTTGACCGCCGACGGCGGACCGCTGTTCTTACTCTTCAGCCGATCGTCCGCGGTCAGCAGTCGGCTTGTGGTGTTTAGTTTCTTTTGGCGTTCCACTTATTGCAAACTGTAATCCGAAGCATGCAACAGATCAATACTTCACCGCGCTCAACTGCCTGAGTTTATCTTCGCGATGGGTGGCGGTAATCTGGCGGACGGTCCCTGTGAGTCCGCGCACTACCAGCGAATCTGTGCTGATCTGGTCGCCCAGGTAGCGCACGCCTTTGAGGAACTCGCCGTCGGTGATGCCTGTGGCGGCGAAGAACACATCCTCCGACGAGACCAGATCATCCATGGTAAGCACTTTGTCGAAGTCGTAACCCGCTTCGCGCCCGCGGCGGAGTTCGTCCTCATCGCGCGCATAGAGTTTGCCCTGTATCTCGCCGCCCATGGCGCGCAAAGCGCACGCGGCGAGCACGCCTTCGGGGGTGCCGCCCACGCCGAACAACACGTCCACGCCGGAGTTGGGCCAGGCAGTCATCAATGCCGCGCCCACGTCACCGTCGGGGATCTGGCGGATGCGCGCGCCAGCCTTGCGGATCTCGGCGATCATGTCCTTGTGGCGGTCGCGGTCGAGGATGATGCCGGTCAGGTCTTCCACATCCTTGCCTTTTGCCTTGGCAATCGCCTTCAGGTTTTCGGTAATGGACGATTCGATATTGATCTTGCCTTTCGCTTCCGGTCCGACGGCGATCTTGTTCATGTACACGAACGGACCGGGGTCGAACATCGTGCCGCGCGGGGCGATGGCGACGGTCGCCAGCGAGTTCGACCGACCGAACGCCAGCGGGCGCGTCCCGTCGATGGGGTCGACAGCCACATCCATGTCGGGACCCGACCCGTTGCCCACTTTTTCGCCGTTGTACAACATCGGGGCGTTGTCCTTTTCGCCTTCGCCGATGACGATCACCCCGTTCATATCCACCGTTTCGAGGACGGTTCGCATCGCATTGACGGCGGCTCCATCCGCCGCTTCCTTGTCGCCCCGCCCCATGAAGCGGCCCGCCGCCATGGCGGCGGCTTCGGTGACGCGCACAAGTTCGAGCGCAAGGTTTCTGGTGGGGTCGCGTTTGATGTCCATGATGCCTCCGGTTATAAAATGAAATATTGAATGATGAAATACCCGAGCGGCGCGCCCCAGATCCATGAGTCGAGGCGGTCGAGGAAGCCGCCGTGACCGGGCAGGATGTGGCTCGAGTCTTTCAACCCGCTCTGGCGTTTGAACATGCTCTCGCCGAGGTCGCCGAGCGGGGTGAGAATGCCGAGCGCCAGCCCCATCAACGCGCCTTGCAAGGGGGTGATGAGACCGCCAAGGGGTTGCGGTCCGATCGCGGTGAACGCATACGAAAAGAACGCGCCTTCGAGGACGGCGGTGAAGATTCCCGCCGCGTAGCCTTCCCAACTTTTCTTCGGGCTGAGGCGCGGGGTCATTTTGTGCTTGCCATAAGCCGCGCCGATGGAATACGCGCCGTTATCACCCGCCCAGATGATGGGTAACACAACCATGAGCCACCAGCCTCCCCGTGGAAGGAGGCGGATGTCCAGCAAGTACGAGCCGAGCCAGCCGATGTAGACGATTCCAGCAACGGTCACGGCGAAGTCCAGCGCGGCTTTGTCGCGCCCGCGTTCGAACGCGACCAGGTGAACAGTCATCGCCGCGAAGACCAGGAGGACGAGGATGGGGATCGAATACT
>CAYPCK010000149.1:0-6039 GCA_964409185.1 uncultured Anaerolinea sp.
CGCGCTCTCGTCCATTGCCTCGGATGAATTTTTGTTCGACCTCTCCGGCGGCGATACGATGGCTTCCCCGTTGCTGGGTTACCTGTATCGGACGACCCATCAGCGCATCGAAGCGGCGCGTGACCACGATCCGCGTTACCCGCGCGGACTCCCTGAGATCGACGGGTACGCGCTCTACGCCAACCAGGAGGTGTATCGCGGCGTGCTTGCGCAACTGCTGGAGTTGAACGAACTTCCGGGACCGCACCTTTCGTACTTCCACTTGTATTCGCCGCACCAGCCGTACAAACCGGACCGCCGACACCTGCAACTCTTCACAGATGAGTTGACCTTCGAGTCCAAACCCATTCACCCGTTCAACACCGAACGCGGCTACAGCGATAAAGACCTGGCGGAGCGCCGACTGCGTTACGATCAGCAAGTGGCGCATGTGGATACCGAGTTCAGGAATTTGATCGCCGGGCTCGAAGGGGCGGGCATCCTCGAGAATTCGCATGTGATTGTCACCGCGGATCACGGAGAAATGTTCGAGCGCGGATTTTTCGGTCACGGCGAGCGGATGATGTACGAGCCGGTCGTCCACATCCCATTGCTGATTCATACTCGCGGGCAGACCGAACGGCGCGATGTTCATTCGCCGACCAGCAACGTGGACCTCGCGCCGACGTTGTTCGCCCTGAGCGATGTCGCGCCCTCCATCAAGTTCGACGGCGAGTTGCTCCCCGGGTTGGGCGGCGCGGAGAACCACGACCGCGCTGTATTCTCGATGGAAGCCTCGCAGAACCCCGCGTTCGCGCCGGTGACCAAAGCGGTGATTTCGATGCGGCGCGGCGACTACAAAATAATCGCCTACCCGGGGTACGAAGCAGTGGACGGCAAATACGAGTTGTATCACCTAGCCGAAGATCCGCAGGAATTGCAGGACATTTCCGCAGACGACCCCGCCATTTTGAAATCGATGCGTGAGGAAATGCTGGACACTCTCGCGCGGGCGAATGCCGCGTTCCAACGATGAACAAATTGGACAACCGCGACATGTTCAGCGAACTGCAACGACATTTCGATGGGGACATCCGCGCCGACCCCGCCGCCAAAATTTTATACAGCACCGACGCCTCCATCTACCAGATCGAACCGCTGGGGGTGGCGATTCCAAAATCACAGGAGGGATTGATCGCCGCGGTAGAGTTTGGCGCGAAATATAAAATTCCGATCCTGCCGCGCGGAGCGGGCACGTCGCTGGCGGGGCAGGCGATTGGTCGCGCGTTCATCCTCGATTGCTCGCGCTGGCTGGACAAAATCATCGAAATCGATTCCGAAGAACATTTTGCAGTCGTCGAGCCGGGCGTGGTGCTCGCGGACTTGAACCGCGCCGCGGCGAAACACGGGCTGATGTTCGGTCCCGACCCTGCCTCTGCCGAACGCGCTACCATGGGCGGCGTGATTGCCAACAATGCTACCGGCGCGCATTCGATTTTGTACGGCATGAGCGCAGATCATGTGCTGGAGGCGGAGGTGATTTTGGGGGATGGTTCGTTGGAGAGGTGGGGGGAGCAGGCAAAGGATAAATTAGGAAGGATGAAGGATGAAGGGCATCGAAATAGCGGAATCCTGTCTATCGTTCATCAAGTTCGAGAAAAATACGCAGAGGCAATAAAACAGAATTATCCGCAGACTTGGCGGAATGCGGCAGGGTATCGGTTGAATTATTTACTGCCGTGGAGTCCCTCCGCGCCGCCGCAATGGATTGGAGAAACATACCCCGCCAACCTGAAACAGGAAACTTGGAACCCGGCACACCTATTGGCTGGGAGCGAAGGCACGCTTGCCGTGATCCGCAGGTTGAAGGTGAACCTCATCCCCAAACCGAAACATACCGTCCTTGCAGTCCTCTCGTATCACAGCATCGCCGAAGCGTGCGACGATGTTCCCCGATTGCTCGAACACAGTCCGTCAGCCATTGAGTTGATTCCGCGCATGATCGTCCGCGCGGCGCGGAGCGTGCCGGCGTTTGCGAGTCAAATGAGTTGGGTGGTCGGCGACCCCGAGGCGTTGCTGGTCGTTGAATTCAGCGGCGACGACGAACGGAAATTGAAATCGGAAGCGCGTGGTTTCGATACGTGGCGCGACGATCAGCGCCACTACTCAACCACCTGTGGAAGAATAATGACCATCGCCGAATCAAAAGAAGAGCAGGCGCGGGTGTGGAACGTCCGCAAAGTGGGGTTGGGCTTGATGGATTCGAAGCCGGGCTCCGCGCGTCCCGCCGCGTTCATCGAGGATTGCGGCATCCCTGTCGCGCGGTTGGGCGAATTCGTGCGCGAGGTGGAAAAAATCTTATCCGCGCATGGAGTGGAAGGTGGGATGTACGCGCACGCCTCGGCGGGATGTTTGCACATCCGCCCGATTCTGGATCTGAAGACGACGCGCGGCGTGGAGAGTCTGCGCGGCATCAGCGAGGCGGTTCTTTCTCTGACCATGCGGCTGGGCGGCACTCTCAGCAGTGAACACGGGGACGGGTTGACCCGCTCCGAACACCTCGAGAAGTTATACGGGGAGCAGGTGATGTCCGCGATGCGCTTGTTGAAGCAAGCCGCCGACCCGCACAACCTGCTCAACCCCGGCAAGATCCTCGACGCGCCGCCGATGGATGCCAACCTGCGCTTCGGCGCGAACTATCGCGCGCAGGCGTGGACGCCGAGCCTGTCGTTCGAGCGTGAGGTCAGTCTGCCGCTGGCGATCGAGGCGTGCAACGGTCAGGGTGTGTGCAGGAAATCCAGCGGGGTGATGTGCCCGTCGTTTCAGGCAACGCGGGACGAGATGCATTCGACGCGGGGGAGGGCGAATCTCTTAAGAGCCTTGGTTGCAGGTTACAAGTCACAAGTTGCGCTTCCCTCAATCTTAAATCGGAAATCGGAAATCGAAAAATCGGTCTTTGATGCCCTCGACCTGTGCCTCGCCTGCAAGGGTTGCAAAGCGGAGTGCCCGAGCGGGGTGGACATGGCGAAGTTGAAATACGAGTTCGAGCATAATTATTACAAAACGCATCGCCGCCCGTTGCGTGATTATCTGTTTGGGTATTTCCATGCGGCGGCAAAAATACTTGCGCCGCTCGCGCCGCTGGCGAATTGGTTGATGGAGTTTCCGTTGACGAAGAAGTTGATCGCGCGGGGTTTGGGGCTGGCGGATGAGCGTCCGTTGCCGAGGTTTGCCGCGCGCCGTGTCATTCTGAGTGGCGCAACAAGCGCCACGAAGAATCTCCTCCATCGTGCGGAGAGTCTTCGCTCCGCTCAGAGTGACACATCGCTCGTCATCTTACTCCCCGATGTGTTTTCGCGCTACATCGAGCCGCAGGTGGAGGATGCCGCGCTGGAAGTGTTGACCGCGTGCGGATACGATGTGCGCGTCCTGCCGATCGTGGGGGCGGGAGCGTCTCTGCTCTCGAAGGGATTCGTCGAGGCGGCGCGGCGTCATGCGGCGGAGGTGTTGAGGCTGGTGAAGAAGGTTGACCCGCAGAATGAAGCGATGATCGTCGGGGTGGAGCCTCCCGAAATTTATCTTCTAAAAAATGAGTATGACGCTTTGTATCCCGCGCGAGCGGAGGAACTTCGAGAACTTTCGCAGAGGGTGTGGATGTTGGATGAGCTTTTACTGCGATCCAAAGAGTTTGATGTTCAGCGCGTAGCGACCTCACCCCCGGCCCCTCTCCTGAAAGGAGAGGGGAGCAAGATATTCTTTCATCCGCATTGCCACCAGAGCGCGGAGGCTCCCGCTGTGGACGGTCTGCCCAGCGGCGCGGAGGCGAGCGCAGCGTTGTTGCGCGCGTGCGGCTACGAGGTGGAGGTCAGCGACGCGGGTTGTTGCGGCATGGCGGGGACGTTCGGCTTCGAAGCGGAGCATTACGAGGTCTCGATGAAGGTGGGAGAGTTGCGGTTGTTGCCTAAAATTCGGAAGGCAGAAGTCAGAATGCAGAATATCGTTTCCACTGGCGCGGCGTGCCGGATGCAGGTGCGGCATGGAACGGGGCGCGAGGCGCGGCACACCATCGAGTGGGTGAGGGATTGGTTGGTGAGTGGGGAGTAAAAAGTGTAAAGTGCAGGGTAAAAGCGGGAAGTGAAGATTGCAGGTTGGAACGTTGCGGACAGGATTTGGCTGCCTGATCAACGAACAGCAGCATATCGTGGCGTATCTCGATAGCTTCCCGCTAGCGCGGGATCTGCGACAAGCGCGGCTGGCGTCCCGCAAGGGGATGATATTGCTGCGGGAGCGGTGGTTGAGCCCCGTCGAAACCACAGTCCGCTACGGGGGACGCATCGCGGTTGCGCCCGTTCTTAGGGCGGACCTTGCCACTGTCCGCTGAAGGTGCGACCATTGTGATCGGTGTTTAAAAAGGCCGCAACGTCGGACCACCGGACCTCTCCGTTATAATTGCGCCTGCTCTCATGAATTTCAACACCGCGCTGTTCCTGTTTCTCTTTCTGCCATTTTTTCTTATCGCTTATTTCATTGCCCAGCCGCGCTGGCGTCCGTGGATCGGCGTCGGCGCGAGTTTGGTTTTTTACGCCTGGGGCGACCGCCTCAACCTGGTTTGGATCGGCGCGTTGATTCTCGTCAACTATTATGCCGCGCGTTGGTCCGCCGAACGCGCATGGACGCGACTCATCTCCCTCGGCGTGGCGTTCAACGTCGGCATCCTGCTGTTCTTCAAACTATTCACCGCGTATCGCTTCGACCTGTTCTTTGGGCTGGGCGATAGCCTGCAGGCGCGCGCGCCCGAATGGTTCGGCTCGCTTCCGTTTCCGCTGGGGTTGTCGTTCGTCAGTTTTCAAGCCGTTTCCTATCTGCTCGATGTGCGGGCGAAGCGGGTGAGCGCGGAAAAGAATTTCCTCTCGTTCGCGTTCTACGTGTTGATGTTCCCCAAATTGCTTGCCGGTCCCATCGTCCGGTATCGCGCGCTGGCGGAGGCGCTCCCCGCTCCCGTGCTCGACCGCGAACAGATCGCCGATGGCATGCGCCGGTTCATGCAGGGCTTTGTCAAGAAGATTCTCCTCGCTGACACCCTCGCCCGCACCGTCGATGCGGTCTTCGATCTGCCGGTGGATGCCCTCACGTCCGAGTATGCCTGGTTGGGGCTGGTCGGTTACGCCTTGCAGATTTACTTCGATTTTTCAGGCTACACCGATATGGCGGTTGGTCTTGCCTCGATGATGGGCTTCCGCTTTGTCGAGAACTTCAATTATCCCTACCTGAGCGAAAGCATCGGCGATTTCTGGCGGCGCTGGCACATCTCACTCTCCACCTGGTTCCGCGATTATGTGTTCTACCCATTGGAGCGGAAAAGACTTCCCGTGGTCGGTCAATCGCTCAACATTCTGGCCGTCTTTTTGCTGACGGGGCTGTGGCACGGCGTCACGCTCAAATTCATTGTGTGGGGCGGTTTGCACGGAATCTTCCTCGCGCTGGAAAGTGTGTTTCTTGGTCGCTGGCTGGCAAAATGGTGGAAGCCATTCCGCCATGCGTATGCGCTGTCGGTGATCCTGCTCACATGGTTGATCTTCCGCTCGCCCGACCTCGATTTCGCGCGCGGCTATTTGAGAGTTCTTGTGTACGGTAACGCATCCCCTCTCGTTCTGCCGTTCCAACAGATCAGCCCTTTGCCGTTCATCGAACCGACGTTCCTGCTGGCGCTTGGTTTCGGCATTCTCTTCTCCATGCCCATCGGCGCATGGCTGCGCGATCAGTCGAAGCCGCGTCTCGTCGCTGTCGTTGCGGTGGATGCAGTTCTGCTTGCCGCATTCGTTCTCGCTTTGGGCAGCATGGCAAGCGGCACTTTTGTACCGGGGATCTATGCCAACTTCTAAATTCAGTCATGTGTACAACGCTGCCTTCATCCTGGTCTTCCTCGGGATGTTATTGATTCCTCTGCGGACTTTCGCCTTCGACCCCTTTACCATCGGCGAGAATTTTTACCTGCGCTCGCGCCTCATCGCGATGACGTCGAACCTGCGACTCGCCCTCGGCGACCGCGTCTTTCCCAAA
>CAYPCK010000150.1:0-5978 GCA_964409185.1 uncultured Anaerolinea sp.
ACATCGTCCTCGGTCAAATTGCCCGCGTTCAACAGCGCGCGCAAACCGATGTAGTTCGCGCCGAACAGACCAGGCAGACCGATCTTCTTCCCTTTCAGATCCTGCGGCACGATCACGCCGAGTTCACTTCTCGCCACCACCGAAACGGGATATTGCTGATACCACGCCGTGACATACGTGACAGGTAGTCCCTGCGCGCGCGCCAGCAAAACCTGTTCACCCGAAACGACAGCAAACGGTAACTCGCCCGCACCCACCAACGCAACACCATCGGTCTCGAACTTGTAATCGAACTCGATCTCGATGCCCGCTTCTTTGAAATATCCCTTTTCGACCGCGACATAGAACGGCGCGTATTGGATGTTGGGAATGTACCCCATCGGCAAACGGATATGGGTCAACGCTTCATTCTGGACTTGTGAATTGCTACAAGCCATCAGCATGACTGCCAGCCCCAGCGTGATTAAAACCAACTTGCGAAACATAGAATCTCCTTTTCATTTTTACTTCGGTGGTCGAGTAGGGACGGTGTTTTTCCGTCCCGTATCGAGACCACCGAGTAAGCAAAGCAATTTTAGTTAATTGGTGGTCTCGATACGTTCCGCGACGAGCATCGCGGGACTACTCGACCACCGCCTGCTTCTTAATTCTGCCACCTCAAAAACTTATTCTCCAAAAACCTCACGATGCCGTACAACGTCAACGCCAGCGCGATGAGCGCGAACACCGCCACGAAGACCATCGGCGTGTCGTATTGAAAATCGCCGAGTTGCAGCAAAAAGCCGAGACCTTCCTCCGCGTCCACCAGTTCGCCGACGATCGCGCCGATGACCGAGAGCGTGGCGCCGATGCGCAAGCCGCCGAGGAAGACGGGCAACGACGCTGGCACCTCCACCTTCCATAAAATCTGCGCGCGCGAGGCGTGGAGCGAGTTCATCAAATCGTACAACGCTGTCGGCACGGCGCGAACTCCGACAATCGTGTTCACCAGCACCGGGAAGAACACGATCAACGCGCAGATGACCACCTTGGAGAGAATCCCGTCTCCGAGCCAGATGACCAACAATGGCGCAATTGCAATGACGGGAATCGCCTGACTCGCCACCAGATACGGCGAGAGGACTCGTTCCAATGAACGCGATTTTGCAAGCGCGTAACCCACGATCGTGGCGAACATCACGCCAGCGATGAGCCCAAGCACGATTTCGAGAAGGGTGATGCCTGTGTGATGGGGCAGACTCCCGTCCTGCATCGCGCGCAGGAAACGCATCCACACGCTGAGGGGGGAGGGGAGGATAAAGTTCGGGAGTCTGCTGAAGCGCGTGAGCAGATGCCAGCCCAGGAGGAAGGCGATGATGGAAATGATGATTGGAGTAAGTCGGTTTTTCATGGTGACTCTCCCTCACCCTAGCCTCTCCTTCGGAGTGCTTCGCGATCTCCCGAAGGGAGAGGGGACAAGGCGGGGAAAACAAAAAGCGCCGCGAAAAGTTCGGGGCGCAGAATCAAGCCTCCCCTGAGTCTGAGGCGAATAAAAGTCCCGAAAACAGCGTACGTTTTCGGGGTTAAGTCGAATCAAACTCGCGGTGAGTCGATATCCTTCTACCATCCAGACTGTTACTGTCGGCTCCGGAGTTTCACCGGGTCATGCCGGGTATGACCGACTGAAGCCGGTCGTACCGGGCTCGCGGGCTGTACCGCCGATCGGGAATTACACCCTGCCCCGAAGGTTGTTATTGAATTGGCGCGATTATATCGTATTTTACAAGCGCAGGATTTTTTGCTCGCTGGTTTCGGAAACGATCTGAATGATGCCGATGCGTTTGAAGACCGTGAAGACGAGCCACATCACAGCGATGGCAAGCCAGCCGAGGGAATCGAGCAGGTTGAGGACGAGCAGGTAAAGCGGCAGGATCAAACCGATGGGGATGAAGCGCACGTACGGCTGAACGGTATCTTCGACCTGGGTCCATGTATCGTCGAGGGTTTGGCGCGCCTGTTGGATGTAAAGTTCCTGCGCGGCGGGGTCGAGACCGGGCTGGCTTTGCACCTGCGTTTCGAGGCCGGAGAGCATCATCTCTTCGGCGGCGCGTTTGAATCCCTGCGGGATGCGAAGTTGATTCTCGGACGCAAGGCGGTAGCCCCACGCAAAACTGAGGCTGATCAACAGGGAGGTGAGGATGAATAACTTGCGCTGTTCGTACATCAACGGGCGGACGGAAAACGCCAGCCGTTTATCGAGTTCGCCGCTGAGGATCGTGGAATACCATGCCATGCCGACGAAATACAGGAATGCGCTGGCGAATGTGATCCAGCCGTCGCGCCAGAGGAAGATGAATGCGATTGCTCCCAACGCGTGCCCGAACAGGAGCAGTTTCAACGGGCGGAGTAACGCGCTTGCCACGCCGGTGAGGACGCACACGCCGAGCAAAGAGCCGATCACCCACACCGAGGATTTCAACGCCTGCGAAAACGGGACGAATAATTGATCGTATTGCGTGGAGACTCTCCCGCACAAATAACCGACCCATCCGCCGCACAGGATGAGCAGGGAGAGGAAGATGATCTCCTTGGGTTTGATCTGCAGGAGCCAATCGAGTTTGTGAGGCATACGGGTTGAATGATACGCCGGAACAATCCTTGTGGCAGCGATAACGCGGGATCGTTATCACGCGCCACTGTTTTACTTCAACTGCGCTTTGATCTTTTCGGCGGTGTCTTTGTACCCCGCCAGTTTCTCGCGTTCCTTTTGGACGAGCGCGGCGGGGGCTTTGTTGGCGAAGTCGCTGGCGAGCAATTTCTCCAACCGTTCGATGTGCGATTCGGCTTCCTTGAGTTCCTTTTCGAGGCGCGATTTGTCCTCGGCGGGGTTTGCCATGCCCGCAAGCGGGATGTAGATCTCCACCGAACCGACGACGAGGGCAAGGGAGTCGGCAGGCTTGTCGGTGAGAGATTTGAGATTAGAGACTTGAGATTGATCCAACCCTGCCAGCGCCGAAATGACCGAAGTTTCGCTTTCGATCAAATCATATTTTTCACTTGATGAAATTGTCGCGGCGATTCGTTTGGATGGCGCGACGTTTTTCTCTGCGCGCAGGTTGCGGATGGCGCGCACGATGTTTTGAATCAACTCGAAGTCGGCGACTTTCGCTTCCTCCCACCCTTCGGGCTGGCTCGGCTGCGGGAACTTCGCCACGATCAACGCCTGGGGCCAGTCTATTGCGAGATTGGAGATCGGAGATTGGAGAATGGACGAGCGCAGGTGTCCCCAAATTTCCTCGGTGACAAACGGCGTGAAGGGGTGAAGCAATCGCAAGCAGGCGTCGAACACACGCGCGAGTGTTTCCACTGTCTGCGGTCTGCGGTCTGCGGCCTTCATTTGCTCTTTCGCCGCTTCCACATACCAATCGGCAAAATCAGACCAGATGAAGTCGTAGATCTGTTGCCCTGCCTGCCCGTACTGGAAGTTTTGGAAGTTGCGCTCCACATCGCGGATGAGTTGCTGGAGTTTCGCTTCGATCCACGAGTCGGCGAGGGTGTAATGACCAGAGACTGGAGATTGGAGACTAGTCTCTGGTCTCTGATCTCTAATCCCTTCAATTGCATTGATCACGAATCGTCCCACATTCCACAACTTGTTAGCGAAGTTGCGGTTGGCTTCCACTTTTTTCGGACCGACGTTGGTGTCGTTGCCGGGGGTGGAACCAACCAAAATGGTGAAGCGAAGGGCGTCCGTGCCGAATTCGTCCATCAGAATCAACGGGTCAACCACGTTGCCCTTGGTCTTCGAGATTTTCTGTCCCATTTCATCGCGGACGAGTCCGTGCAGATACACCGTGTGAAACGGAATCTTGCCGGTGTATTCAAGCCCGCTCATGATCATGCGCGCCACCCAGAAGAACAAAATGTCGTAACCCGTTTCCATGTAGGAAGTGGGGTAGAAATATTTCAGGTCGGGCGTTTCATCGGGCCAGCCGAGGGTCGAGAAGGGCCACAACCCGGCCGAGAACCACGTGTCGAGCACGTCGTCATCTTGATGAATATCTTTGGAGTGGCAGGTCGCGCATTCGGTTGGGTCTTCGCGCGTCACGGTCATGTGCCCGTCGGGGCAATACCACACCGGGATGCGATGCCCCCACCATAACTGCCGGCTGATGCACCAGTCTTTGATGTTTTCCATCCAGTTGTAATAGGTCTTCTCGAAGCGTTCGGGCACGATCTTGATGCGCCCGTCGCGCACGGCTGCAATGGCGGCGTTCGCCAGCGACTCGATCTTTACGAACCATTGTTCCGAGATCATCGGCTCGACGATCTCGCCGCCGCGTTGCGAGCGCGGGATGGTGGTGCGGTACGGCTCGGTCTTGATGACCAGCCCGGCTTTCTTCATATCCGCCCACATGTTTTTCCGCGCTTCGAATCGGTCCTGACCTTGATACCTGCCTCCGTTTTCGTTGACCTTCGCCTCCTTGTCGAGCATCGAGATGATCGGCAGGTTGTGGCGATGGGCGATGGCGTAGTCGTTGGCGTCGTGCCCCGGCGTGATCTTGAGCGCGCCGGTGCCGAAGTCCATACTCACGTAGTCATCGGCAATGACGGGAATTTCGCGTCCAAGGATCGGCACGATGGCGGTCTTGCCGATGAACTTCTTGTAGCGTTCGTCATCCGGGTGGACGGCTACAGCCGTATCGCCGAGGATGGTTTCGGGGCGGATGGTGGCGACGGGGATGAATTCGCCTTTGTAGGGGTCGGGTGACCCAACCCCTACGGGTTTCAACATATATTTAAAATAATACAGCGTTGCATCCTCTTCCTCGTACTCCACTTCGAGGTCAGAGACCGCGGTCTTGAGCCCCGGCGACCAGTTGATCAGGCGCGGACCGCGGTAGATCAGTCCCTTTTCGTAGAGGTGGACGAACGCCTCCCGCACCGCGCGACTCAGGCCGGGGTCGAGGGTGAAGCGTTCGCGCGTCCAGTCGCACGACGCGCCGAGGCGCCGGATTTGTGTGGTGATGATATCCCCATATTTGTGTTTCCATTCCCATGTGCGTTTTACAAATTCCTCGCGTCCGAGTTCTTCACGCGTCACCTCTTCTTTTTGCAGGAGGTCGCGTTCCACCATGAGTTGCGTGGCGATGCCGGCGTGGTCGGTGCCTGGCACCCAAAGCGTGGAGTAGCCTTTCATGCGGTGGTAGCGGATCATCAGGTCTTCGACGCTGACAAACATGGCGTGGCCGATGTGCAGTTCGCCGGTCACGTTCGGCGGCGGGATGGCGATCACGAACGGCTCCACGTTCGGGTCGAACCCCGGCTTGTTGGGGTCGTTGTGCGGTTGGAAGAATCCGCCCGCCTCCCACATCGCGTAGATCCGCGCCTCGGTGGATTTGAAATCGTATGCTTTCGGTAGTTCCTGTTGGGTCATGGTCGCTCCTTCGTCGCTCGGCATTCGATATTCGATAATCGGTCGTCAAGGATCGAAGTATCGAATATCGCTCTTCCGAATATCGGCTCTTAAAACAAAAACACTCCGTCCAACCAGAGGACGAAGCGTTGGCTTCGCGGTACCACCTCGATTCGGTTGAAGGTTTGAAGGTTGCGAGTTGCAGGTATTTACCTTCAACGTTTCACCTTCAACATTCAAACGCTCTTGATTCTGCTATAACGGGCAATCCCGTGCCGGTCTAGTTGCCAGTACTCGGTGGCTTTCTTCGACATGAACTTCAGACGACTTCGGTGATGATTTCCTGCGGATGCTTACACCGTGCAGGTCTCGATACTTTCAACCTCGACCCATCGCATCCTTCTCTATCAGGCGTTTTTCACGTACTACTTCTGAATGGCTGGGATTATAAAGAGGGTGGGGCGGCTCGTCAAGAATATTGCCGGGCTTCTTTGATATAATCTCCCCTGCGCCCTGGTAGTTCAATGGATAGAACAAGGCACTCCTAAGGCTTAGATGTGGGTTCGATTCCCGCCCGGGGCAC
>CAYPCK010000151.1:0-5978 GCA_964409185.1 uncultured Anaerolinea sp.
CAGGGTGACAACCAAAAATCGGTAGTCACTTTGGCGCGCGTTGCCAAAGATATTCTAGGCGAAATGCCTTCATCAGCGTAGCGCGCCGCAAAGCGGCAGTGCGGACCAAAACGAAAGGAAAGAATGACCGGTCAATTTTTCTCCCACCTCAACCCGAAATGTGATTCGGGCGCGTTCGAAGAAAAAGGCGGATGCGGCGTCTTCGCCCGCGAGCCGATTCGTAAAGGCGAGTTGATCTGCCTGTGGGGAGGGCGCATCGTTGCCGAACACGAGATCGACCCGAACATGGAGTTTTTTACCCAGCGCATTTTGCAGATCGAAGAGGGCTTGTATCTCGAAGCGCCGCTCCCGCTCGAACCCACCGATTGTTTCAACCATTCGTGCGACCCCAACGTTGGCTTTTCCGGGCAGATCGGGCTGGTCGCCATGCGCGATATTCATGCAGGCGAGGAACTTAACTTCGATTACGCCATGTGCGACGGCTCGGACTACGATGAATTCGAGTGCCAGTGCGGGAGCGCGAACTGCCGCCGCCAGGTGCGAGGCACAGACTGGTCGCAGCCCGAACTGTGGGAAAAATACCAGGGCTATTTCATGCCCTACCTTGCGCGGCGCATCGAAGCGCTCAAAGCGAAGGCAGTGCCGGCGTAACACGCGTACAACGTAGGGAACGGATTGCACGGTACAATTGTGCAATCCGTTTTATGTTTAACCCACTTCAACATCCCTCAGGTTTCCTCGTTCGATTCATTTTGCAATTAAACCCGCGGGACGCTTCGTGTTGATATGTTGAAATCCTTCGCCCTTAAAATTTACCTGGTCGCCCTCGTCTTGCGGTTGCTCCCCGTGATTTTCGCGCGCGGTCTGGGCATCGGGCTCGACGACATGTTTCAATACGACATGCTGGCTCGCAGTCTCGCGCAGGGGAACGGTTTCCGCTGGTACGCGGAGGCGGATTTAAACCAACTCGCCTCCTACGTGGATTTCGACCTGTCCACCGCCCGTGATTATGACCCGCTCCTCGGCGTAGAGACATCCTTCCGCGCGCCGTTATATCCCGCGTTTCTTGCTGTTGTCTATTTTTTCAACGGAATTGATTTTTCCCGTTTCCTTGCCGCGCGGCTGGCGCAAGCGGTTCTCCTCGGCGCGCCGCTCGCGCCATTGACCTATCTTGTTGCGAAAAAAATATTTCCCGATCACGAAAAAGGGGCAAAAATCTCTGCTTGGCTTGTCGCCGCTTATCCGCTCTTGCTTGTTTACCCTCTCGGCCTTGGAACGGAGAATCCTTTTTTTGTTCTGCTCCTCGCCTCTTTTCTCTTTCTTCTTTCCTCTATCGAAAAACCGACAAGGTTCAATTTCGTCGCCTCGGGAATATTCCTTGGTCTCACCGCGCTGACCCGCTCGGTGATCCTGCCATTTGCCGGGCTGGCGATTCTTTATCGGGTATTTCTCCCTCCCTCGAGGGTCTCGCCCGTCTCCGCGCCGCCAGGGGATGAATCCCCTGGCTATTTAACCGAAGCCGTCTTAAGACGGCTGAATGTGAAATCTTTATGGATCACGCTCGCTTTTGTGTTGACGATAACTCCATGGGCGATACGCAACTCCTTGCTTCACCATAAACCCACCGGTATCGAAACCTCGATGGGTTACAACCTCTACCTCGGCTATCACCCGCAGGGGAACGGCTCGTTTGTGTTCGGGCCCTCGCTCGACTTGTTGACTATCCTCGACGATGCCGAACGGGACCGAACCGGAACGGAAAAGGCTGTTGAATTCATCAAGGCGCAACCTGAAAGATTCATCCCGCTTGCCGCGAATCGTCTCGGCTTTTTCTTTGGATTGGAAAAGCGCGTGCTGATGTATTTCTACGGCAATAACCTGATCGGGTTCATCCCGCTTCCGCTGTTGTTGACCATCTCTGCAATGTTGCTTCTGCCGTTCGTTTTCATTTCCACGTCCGCTGCGGTAGGCGTATCTCTCCTCCGCCGGAATCCGCAAACGGTGTTGCTGGCGCTTCTCCTGATTTTTTATACCCTTCCACACGTGTTTATCCTTGCCGAGGACCGCTTCCACCTTGCGCTCGTGCCGTACCTCGCCATCCTCGCCGCGAATTTTTGGACGAACGGTATTGGCGCGCTGATGGCTCGCTGGCGCGAGTCTCGGGCGGGACGAATTCTCGTAGCCCTCTCCATTTTCTTTGTTGCTCTCCTCGTAACCAACTGGGGACTTGAACTCGTCCGCGACTGGGATAAAATCACGCAATTGCTCGGTCCAAACGGCAATCAATCCCACTTCCCTTACTGATCACTGCTTACTGCTTACTATGAATTTTCTCCTTGGCGAAAAACTGAAGTTCGATTGGAAGATCGTTGCCATCACGGTCGCCTCCACCCTGCTGTTTATGGCGGATTATTACCATCGTCAGGTTCTCTTTCAAACCCTGGGGCATTGGTTTCGCGTTGCCTTGTATCTCGCGGTTCCGTTGGCATTCATCCTTCTCGTTTTCAGGGAAAACCCCGCGGAATACGGTTTCACCTTCGGCGATTGGAAGGCGGGGCTGGCGATCACGGCAATCGGAATATTGTTCATGGCTCCGATCATTTATTTTCTGGGGAGCGATAACGAAGCCATGAGGAAATACTACGAACCTCACGTGAACGGTCTCCCGTGGACGACATTCCTCGACCTGATCGGCTGGGAGTTCATCTTCCGCGGGTGGATTCTCTTCGGCTACGCCCGTAAATTCGGACCCGAGGCATTGTGGGTGCAGGCTGTCCCGTTCGCGTTGATGCACAACGGCAAGCCCGAAGTGGAAACGCTCTCGACCATCTTCGGCGGGTTCGCCTTTGGCTGGGTGGCGTGGCGGACGAGGTCGTTCGTCTATCCCTTTTTGATCCACTGGTTTATCGGCACATTTATCATCCTCGTTGCATCCGGAGTCGTTGGTTGAGTAGCCCGAAGGGCGTATCGAAACCAACAGAAACAAATCAATGAGTAATTACAGGTTGCGCCCCGCGCTCGAATCCGAATCCCGCCAAATCAAAGGTTTGATTCACAGGGTGGGAATCAACCCGATGGGGTTGGATTGGAGGCGTTTCATTGTGGCGGTGAATGCCGAAGGGCAGGTTATCGGCACGGGGCAGTTGAAGCCGCACGGCAAAGACATCCTTGAACTCGCCTCCATCGCGGTTGACCCGTCGCGGCGCGGCGAGGGAATCTCGCGCGCGATCATCGAGCATTTGTTGAAAGACAGCCCGCGTCCGCTCTACCTCACCTGCGTTTCGGCGATGGGCGCGTTGTATGAAAAATTCGGTTTTGTAAGTTTGGACTACCAGGACATGCCGAAATATTTTCAACGCCTGAGCAAATTGGCGGATGTGATGCTGGATCTCACACGGGAAGGCGAACACTTGCTCGTGATGAAGTTGCAGTAAAATAATCTCCAATGCAGACGATCAAATCCATTCTTTACACAATCTCAGGCGTATTGTTCGGCTTGTTCATCGCCGCGTTGGTGTGGGTGGTGGCGCGCAACCCCAGCGGTGATGCCGTAACTCTGCGCCCCGTGCCCACCGATGCGCCGATCGTGGTGCACATCACCGGCGCGGTGCCGCGCCCGGGCGTGTATGCCCTGCCGCAGGGCGCGCGCGTGCAGGATGGCATCTCAGCCGCGGGCGGCTTTCTGGCGGATGCCGATAAAACCGGCATCAACCTCGCCCGCCTGCTGGATGACGGCGAACGCCTGGATATTCCGTTCGGCGGAGGCGGATCGGATTTCGTCCTTCAGCCTGCCTCGACAGCCTCGGCGGGTGGGACGGGTACAACGGAACTCATCGATATCAACACCGCCTCGCAAGCCGAACTCGAAACGCTCCCGGGCATCGGTCCCACCACCGCGCAGAAGATCATCGCCTACCGCACCGAAAACGGACCCTTCCAGACGACGGAAGACATCATCAACGTATCGGGCATCGGACCCGGCACGTACGAACGCATCAAGGATTTGATCACGGTGGGGGGGTGAGTTTGCCGGTCGCCGCTCAATCAATATTTTCGAATGTCCCGTCCAGGTTCAGGTAATACAACTCCACGTTCAGGTGGGGGAATAACAGGTTGATCTTTTGGCGCGCCTTGCGCAGGTCTGCTTCGTGGCGTTCGTCGGAACTCTCGAAGCCGTATGCGCCGCAGTCCTCGTGGTTGATGAAGATCACTTTTTTGATGTGGTGCAAGCGGTTTGCAATATCCACCTGGCGGATGACGTCGTACACGTCGTACACGCCGCCCGCGATCGAGCACAGGTCGTAACTCTTGACGGGCAGGTTGGCTTCGAGCCACTGGTTCAAATAGGTTTGCAAGCGATAGTCCATGCAGTGGACGACGATCGTTTCACATCCCTCAGCCATGTTGATCTCCTTTAAATAACTCACCTTACGCGCTTCCGCGTGTTCCTTGCGTTTTGACCGCCGACGGCGGACCGCTGTTCTTACTCTTGAGTCGGTCGTCCGCGGTCAAATTGGACGTACAGCCGGACTGAAAGCCATAAACTGCGTAAGGTGAGTTAAATAACCTCACCTTCGCCGCGTTTCAAAAACCGACCGTCGCCCGCCTTGCCCATCCACGCGTCCCCGTCCACGATCAGCCTGCCGCGCAGGAACACCTTCTCGGGGCAGCCGGTCAACTCCCAGCCTTCGTACAGGTTGTAGTCCGTGCGCTGGTGTGACAAGCCGACGCCGTACTTTACTTTTTTCTCCGGGTCCCAGATCACAACGTCCGCATCGGAGCCTTCAAGCAGGGCGCCCTTGCGCGGGTACAAACCGAAAATCTTCGCCGGGTTCGTGCTGGTGTACGCCACGAATTGATTCGCCGTCATTCTGCCCGTTCCCACGCCTTGCGTCCACAACACCGGCATGCGATCCTGAATTCCCGGCAAGCCGTTCGGGATTTTCGTGAAGTCATCCCTGCCCAACTCCTTGCCGGGGATGGCAACCGGCTTACCCTCGTAGATGATGGGTTCCGCGCCATCGAAGAAGAACGGGCAATGATCCGTGCCGACGGTTTGCAGGATTCCCTCGGTCAGCCCTTCCCACAAGCGCGCGTTATCTTCACTGGTTCGCATCGGTGGTGAACAGATCCATTTCGCGCCGTCGGGTCTGCGCAAGTCATTCATCGTGAAGAATAAATATTGCGGGCAGGTCTCGCCCATGACCTTGACGCCGCGTTCGCGCGCATACTTCAGCATGTCCACTTCGCCGCCGGTGTTCATGTGGACGATGTAGACCGGCGCATCCGCCGCGGACGCCATGCCTGCCACTCTCAACGTCGATTCCACCGCCCCCCACGCGGGACGAGTCAGAGCGTGCCATTCAGGAGTTGTATGCCCTGCCGCCAGCGCTTGGGCAGTCAGCGTTTCGATCACGTCGCCGTTCTCGCAGTGCGCCATGACGAGCATTCCGTTGTCTTTGGCGATCTGCAACGCCTTGAAGATGCTCCCGTCGTCGAGGCGCAACCGCCCGTTGTAGGCGGTGAACACTTTAAGGGTTTGAATCCCCACTTTCATCAATGACGGTATTTGTTTGGCGATTTGTTCGTTGAACTGCGTGAGGTTCATGTGGAAGGAGTAATCAATGGCGGCTTTTCGCGCTTTCTTCATCCACAAATCAACGGAATGTCCAAAGCCTTCATTTTCAAGAACCACAAAATCCATGGCTGTGGTTGTGCCGCCGAACGCCGCGGCTTTGTGACCGGTGTAATGATCATCTGATGAGACCGTCCCGAACATGGGCAGATCAAGATGCACGTGCGGGTCCACGCCGCCGGGGAGAATTAATTTGCCCGACGCGTCGATCATCGAAGCTGGATCAACTTCCAGTCCCGGTGCGATGCGGTGAATTTTCTCGTCCTGAATCAATATATCCGCTTGAAATGTTTTCTCTGCTGTGACGAGCGTCCCATTCTTAATCAAAGTCGCCATAGGATTC
>CAYPCK010000152.1:0-5948 GCA_964409185.1 uncultured Anaerolinea sp.
ATCGATCAGCCGCGCAAGATAATTTTCCACCGCGTGATATGGGATACCCGCCAGCGGCGCGCGAATGCCCTTGCCGATCGGTCTTGAGGTGAGAACGATATCCAGCTCGCGCGCGGTGATTTCCGCGTCTTCGTCGAAGGTCTCGTAAAAATCGCCGAGACGAAAGAAGAGAATTGCGTTCGGGTACTCGCGCTTGATCTCGAGATACTGCTGGCGGATGGGGGTGACATCGTCGTTGGGCATGCCGCGATTGTACGGTCAAGCACCGAATTGGACAAGGCGGAACTTCCCACATATAATTCCACCCCGGTATCTTGAAATGAATTTTTATCAAAAATTCATCCCTGTCTTTGGAATCATCGTGATGTTGATATTTGGGTGGAACTTTTATCAGTTTCTCGTGATCTTGCCTGGCTGGATGCAGTATCTTACCTTTGGCGAAATCTTCGACCTGTATTCGGTCAATCTGCAATACAGTCTGATCGATTCGGCGGTCTTGGGGCTTGCGTTGATTGTCGCGTATTGGCTTATGCCTTCCCGGTGGCACGATCAATTCATATATCGCGCGAGTATCTCGGTGACTTACATTCTTATTTTTATCATGGCACTGTCGGTTTTTTCTGTTTCCCTGGAAACGTTGGTGATTTGGGCAGCGGTTGGCATCTCTTTGTTAGCAGGTCTGCATGCCATTGCTGGGAGATGGCGGGGAGGAAAGCCCGCTGTTGAATCGATCGCGGACCGCTCCATCATTTTTTTGTATCTTTACATCCCGCTTTCTGTTCTGGGCGTTCTTAATTTGCTTGCGGATAGGCTATTTTAATTGGTAGAGATGCTCATCAACCGTCGTGATTTTTTGAAACGGATGATTTCCATCCCGCCCAGTTTGATGTTGTCCCGCTTACTCGGCGGAGCGCGGGCGGATGCCTCCGGATCGCCAAACCTCATTATCCTTGTGCTGGATGCGTTGAGCGCGACCAACATGTCTTTGTATGGTTATCGCAGAAAAACAACGCCTCAACTAGAGCAGTTTGCGCGAAGAGCGAATGTTTATCATGCCCATTATGCGGGGGGGACTTTCACAACCTCAGGCACCGCCTCGTTGCTGACTGGAACGTACCCCTGGACGCACCGGGCAGTTAATGTTCGTGGTTTGGTTCATCGTTCGTTTACTACCAAAAATTTGTTTCATCTGTTTCCGTCCCATGTTCGAGTTGCGTTTACTCAAAATTACCTTGCTAACTATCTCTTACAGCAATTTCATGACGATTTGGACCGGCACCTTCCCGTGGGTGCGTTCAGCGAACTTGCGCAATATAAGGCGGGTTCCGATCTGCCAACTCAGGAATTCCGCGCATTGACGGATAGCGTCTTTGGCGATCCGCCGGGGTCGCTCTTGTTGGGCTCTGCCAATAAATACTTGGAGGCATATCGGGCGAATCGGGCGCGCATTGAACTGGAGGAGTTTCAGGAATACCAAGGGAAAATAATTTTCAAGATTCGCGATGTGTTTGCGGGAATCGCGGATGAACTTGCCCGTCTCGATCAGCCTTCCCTTTGCTATTTTCACGTATACCCTCCACACGACCCTTATCGCCCGCAAACCGAATTCAGCGGGTTATTTCTTGATGGTTGGAATCCAAAGCCAAAGCCGCGCCATTCTTTATGGAAGGACCATTCGACGTCGAGGAAAACCTTGAATGAACAGAGATTGTTGTACGATCAATATCTGGCAAACGCCGACGCGGCTTTTGGCGAGTTGGTCGAACGCCTTGAAGCCTCCGGCGTTCTGGACCGGAGTATTCTAATAGTTACTTCCGATCATGGAGAGTCGTTCGAGCGTGGCTACCTAGGACATTCAGGACCGTATGTGTACGAACCCAGTATACGTATTCCTTTGCTGATCGCTGTGCCCGGTCAGATGGAAAGAAGGGATTATCATTCCATCACTACCAGCGTGGATATTCTCCCCACCCTGTTGACGATTGCTGGATATGCGATTCCATCCTGGTGCGAAGGGCGGGTGCTTCCGGGGTTTGGTCTCGCTGACGAGAACGGGGAGCGGGTGATTTTTTCGATGGATGGCAAAAATAGTTCAGCTTTTGGCGACCTGCCGGTGCTTTCCGTTGCGATGAGGAAAGGAAAGTATAAAATCATTCATTACCGAGGGTATAACGAGGAAGGCGATCCGTATCATGCCGGAGTATACGAATTGTTCGACATTGCCTCCGATCCGGGTGAAAGGACGAACCTCGCCGGGTCGCATCCATCTATCCTGAATGAATTGAAAAAAGAGCTTTTATCGGCTTATGATTCGGCGCGTCGTTTACAAAGCGAATCGTAACGAATTTGAATTGCGCCGGTGGAAAATACGCAAGGGTCAGTTTGACTTTTCCGCATGGATACGGTATAAAACCAAGTCGAATAAAGGAGTATTGTATGTATATTGACCCGAACACTGGCGGCATTCTCTTTCAGGCGTTGGCTGGCATCTTTGCCGCTCTTTCCGGCGTGATGTTCTTTTTCTCGCGTAACATCCGCGAGTTTTTTGCGCGCCTTCGCCGACGCGCGCGCAAGGAAGACGACAATTCTGAAAAATAAAATCCCCGCATGAAGACGTTGATCCTGGGGTTTGACTCGTTCGACCCGGCTGTCTTTGAGCGGATGGCCGGGCAGGGCTTCCTGCCCAACTTTGAAAAATTCACAACCAACGGGGGGTATGCCAGGTTGGAAGTTTGCTCGCCGCCGCAAACCGAAGTTTCGTGGACAAGCATCGCCACCGGCGCAGACCCGGGCGGTCACGGCATCTTCGACTTTGTCCACCGCGACCCGGCGACGTACGCGCCGTACGTTTCGATCCTGCCGACGCGCAAGGGATTCGCGGGCGAACAGTTTGTCCCGCCGTATTCTGCCAAAACATTTTTTGAAGAAGCCGCCGCGCTCGGTTACCCCGCCACGGCGTTGTGGTGGCCCGCCATGTTCCCCGCGCGCCCTGAACTGCCGGTGATGACCTTGCCGGGGTTGGGCACACCGGACATCCGCGGACAATTGGGTGTCGGCACGCTGTTCACCACGGAGGACGAGAGCAAACCGAAAACCACAGTGGTGAAACTTGGGCGCGTCGCAAATGATAAATTCACTTCCGAATTGCCGGGACCGCAAACCGCCGGGCGCGACGGCCCGCGGACCCTCACGTTGCCGGTAACGCTGGATGTGCTTAGCGACACATCCGCCCGCCTGACCGTGGATAAAACCCAACTCGAATTAACGCTCGGCGTATGGAGCCCGATCGTCGAGGTCAGATTCAAGGCAGGGTTCCTCTTGACGATCCACGCGATCACGCGCTTCATCCTCGCCGATCTCGGCGGTGTCACACGCCTGTATGCCCTGCCGTTGCAAATCCACCCGGCGCACACGGTCTGGCATTATTCCTCCTCTGGAGCATTTGCAAAAAAATTATGGAATGAAGTTGGTCCGTACCTGACGCTCGGCTGGCCCCAGGATACGACCGCGCTCGAAGAGGGATGCATCACCGATGACCAATTCATAAACTTGTGCGAAGAGGTTTTTCAGCGCCGCATTCAGATCCTCTTTCACCTGATGGGTAATTTCCACGAAGGCGTGCTGGC
This sequence comes from uncultured Anaerolinea sp., assembly GCA_964409185.1. Lineage (GTDB taxonomy): Bacteria > Chloroflexota > Anaerolineae > Anaerolineales > Villigracilaceae > Defluviilinea. The sequence goes on from CAYPCK010000152.1 coordinate 3,627, forward strand.
GGGAATCTTCGACGACCTTGACCGCATCCAGCACATGTTCTTTCACAACCGCATGGACGTGGTGGAGGATTGGTATCGCCGCCTCGATCGCTTTGTAGGCGAAGTGACCGCGAAGGTGGAAGCATGGGGCGGAAAATATCGTTACCTCATTTTGTCGGACCATGGGTTCAGCGATTTCCGTAATAAGATTCACCTCAACCGCTGGCTGGTGGAAAAAAAATATCTCGCGTTGAAAAACGGCGGCAGTGACCTGAGCGGTGTCGACTGGCAAAACACCAAAGCCTACGCCGTGGGGCTTAACAGCATCTACCTCAATGTGGCTGGACGCGAGGGGCAGGGCGTTGTGCAGGCGGCAGAGGTGGAAGGATTGCTCGAAGGATTGAGCCAACAGCTATCCACGTGGAAAGATGCGGATGGTCAATCCGTTGTGCAAAGAGTGAGACTCAAACACGAGACGTACTCCGGCCCCTACACCCGCTTCGGTCCGGACCTTGTGGTTGGGTACGCGCCCGGCTTCCGCGCCTCGCCTGAGACGGGGCTTGGGAAAATACCCGGGCGCGTCCTCGAACCGAACCGCGATCATTGGGGCGCCGACCATTGCATGGATGCGGATGCCGTGCCGGGCGTGATCTTCGCCAACCGCGACCTGGGCGATTTTGGCGATATTTCATTTCGCGACATACCCTTCCTTGCCATCGGCAAACATTTGGATCAATCTCACTTGAAACCTCCGGCGCAGGCAGTGGGCGAGGGTCAACAAGACCTGGAGGAACGCATGAAAGGATTGGGATACCTGTAATGAGGAGTTGTCATGTATAAACTTGTTTTGGTCCGTCACGGACAAAGCGTGTGGAATTTGGAAAACCGTTTTACCGGCTGGACCGATGTCGGTCTGACGGAGCAGGGCAGGGCGGAGGCGCATGAGGCCGGGCGATTGCTCAAAGCGGAAGGGTTCATATTCGATATGGCATACACCTCCGTGTTGCGACGCGCCATTCAAACGCTGTGGATGGTGTTACAGGAGCTCAACCTTGAATGGATTCCAGTCACGAACGCCTGGCAACTTAACGAACGCCATTACGGCGCTTTGCAGGGATTGAACAAATCGGAAATCGCGGAGAAATACGGCGAAGCGCAAGTGAAGGTCTGGCGGCGAAGTTACGATGTGCCGCCTCCCGCGTTGGAAACGACCGACGAACGCCACCCGAAATTCGACCCGCGCTATGCCTCGCTGACGGCTGAACAATTGCCCGCCACTGAATCGCTGAAGATCACGCTCGACCGCGTGCTCCCGTATTGGAACTCCACGCTCAGCCCGGCGATCCGTTCCGGTCAACGCCTCATTGTTGCGGCGCACGGCAACAGCATCCGCGCGCTCGTGAAATATCTCGATGGCGTCTCGGATTCGGAGATCGCCGAATTGAATATTCCGACAGGCTTGCCGCTCGTCTACGAATTGGACGGCGACCTGAAACCAATCAGGCATTATTACCTTGGCGACCCCGAAGAAGCCGCGAAAAAAGCTGCGGCGGTGGCGAGCCAGGGCAAGGCAAAATAATCATGGCAAGCGGCTGGCAGGCGCAATTTCCCGCGCGAGCGGAGTTTGTGCGAGTCTTTGCCGCCACCGCCTTCCTCATCTATTCGTGGACGATGTATGTTTCATTTTGGAAACTGCCCTCGTGGCTGTATTTTCTCGGGTTGGGGGAGATTGCCTCGTTGTATTCCTACGGGTTCATCGCCAACTTCATCGAATGCCTGCTGGTGACCGGGCTGGCGGCGGCGTTTTCGTTGCTCCTGCCGCGCGCATGGTGGCGGGATGGTTTCGTTGCGCGGAGCGTTGTGATAATCTTCGTCCTCCTCGTCTCGACGCAATGGCATCTCTCGCGCTATCCCACTCATGATTTGCGCGACGCGTTCCTCGCGAGTCAACCGCTGTGGTGGCTGGCTACGCCGGCAGTCGGCGTTTTTCTCGCATGGTGCGCAGGACGATTCCACGGGCTGCGGACGAGCATTGAACGCATCGCAGACCAACTTACGGTTTTTCTTTATCTCTACCTGCCTCTCACCGCGATCGGACTTATCGTGGTGATCCTGCGCGTGGTTGGATGAAGCCTGATGAATAAAATCTCACGGCGCGACGTTCTCAAAGCCATCCCCGCGTTGGCGGCTGGGACATACTTGGCGTTGGGCAAACGGAGAATCGCGCAAACCAATCGCCCGAACATCATCGTCATCGTGTTCGACGCCATGTCGGCATCGAACCTCTCGCTGTACGGGTATCCGCGCGAGACCACTCCATCCCTGAAACAGTTTGCCGAACGG
>CAYPCK010000153.1:0-5941 GCA_964409185.1 uncultured Anaerolinea sp.
GAACGACAGCATTTGAATTTTCGCATACAACTCGTTGCGGATGTCGTACGCGACCGCCTGCGAATTCTTCTCCGCCCAGTATGCCTGCAGGAACGAGAAGACTCCGCGCAAGGCGGCAAAGATGACGATAAGGATCAACGCGTTGATGAGGATCTGCGGCGCGGACGCAACATCCGCTTCCAACGCCGATTTGAACTGCTCCGCCGTAAGCGACGTATCCTCGCCTGCGGCTTCAAGCATCCTGGGCAGCGCTGCGCCGATGAAGTCTGCCGGAATCTGATCCAACGCATCCAGCATTTGAGTTGCCACGTAACCGCTGGTCACTGCGTCAATGACGTTGCGAATCATGCGCGGCACGGCAAGTTGCGCCAGCGTGGCGATGATCAGAAAAATATACGGCAGCGCGGCTTGGCGTCCATAGCGCGTTAAATAGCGGATAGCGCGTCCAATTCCCTTGAAAGAAGGGCGTTGGCGGCGTTCGCGTGTGCGAGGTTGGGCGAGGGTGGCTTGCATGAAGTTCCTTTTGAAGTAATTGGTAATTGGAGACTGGAGACTTGAGGAGTCTATGATCGGCTTGTGAATTGAGTATGAAATAGTTTGGGAACTAAGTTGCTTGTTGAAGTAGTTCTGATTCGAGTTCTTTGGCGGCTTGGGTCATGATATTGAGCGCTTCGCTGACTTGGGTGCGTTCCTCCACCGTCAGCCTTCCCGCGAGTTCATCCACCCAACGGTAACGCTCCTCAATGCCTTGTTGAATCAATTTCCTGCCTTTGTCGGTAAGGCTCAACAACTTAGCGCGTCGGTCAGTGGGGTCTTCATCGCGTTTGATAAGACTATTCTGCACGAGCTTATCCACAAGTTGACTCGCCGCGGCGTTGGAAATGTCGAAGCGTTCGCTGATCTCCGAGACTCCGCACGCGCCTTTGTGGTGCAGTTGCATCAGGATGCTGAACTGCGGCATACCAAGCCCTGTGGACTTGGCATACTGCCCCCAATCGCGCATCGAACGGTGCATGAATACGTCCATCCATGAACGGATGGCTCGGTTAAACGTGGATTTGGTCATGGTTAAGCCTTCTTTTTAGTTAAGCGGGCTTAACTTTATATCCGAATGAAGTTTTGGTCAAGGGGCGGGAAGTAAGAAGAGTGTTAGAGATTCCCGAAGAAAACAAAAAGCGCAGAGCCTTCTTTCTCTCCACGCCCGCGTCGCCTTTCACAAGAACGGTTAAGTCACACCGCGATATATTCCTTCAAATTATGCTCCACCGCGTAGGCGGCGGCTTCGGCGCGGTTGCTCACATTCAACTTCGAGAGGATGCTCGAGACGTAGTTCCGCACGGTGCCCTCGCCAAGATACAACTGTCGCGCGATCTCGCGGTTGGTCCTCCCTTCTGAAACGAGCAACAACACGTGCTTTTCCTGCTGGCTCAAATGCGAGAACGCCGACGCCTCCTCGTTCTTCACCGCGCGCCGCACCTCCTGGAATACGCGTTGCGTCACCGCCGGGTCGAGTAGCGCTTCGCCGCGCCCCACGGCTTCGAGCGCCTTCACCAGGTCGTTGCTTCCGATCTGCTTGAGCACATACCCCGAAGCCCCCGCGCGGATCGCCGAAAATAACATCTCGTCCTCGGCATACGAAGTGAGCATGATCACTTTGACCCTTGGGTGCTTCGTAACGATCTGCTCGCATGCCTCGATGCCCGAGGTGCCCGGCAGGCGGATGTCCATCACCACCACGTCCGGTTTCAGCAACTCGGTTTTTTCGATGGCTTCGCGCGCCGACCCCGCCTCGCCTACCACATCGAACTGGGGATGACGCTCCAGCAGCGCACGCAACCCCACACGGACCACCTCGTGATCATCCACCAGGATGACGCGCTGTTTGACTGTTCCCTTTGGCATGGACGAATTTTACTCCAATATGTCGATTCGCCTCGCCCCGGGTGAAAGTCGATGCCATCGTGGTTAATCATGTTTATTCGATCAGAGAAAGCAGATCCGCTCCCGACTCATCCACATACCTGCGAAATTCGCTGTAGAAACCGTCGTTCGTCGGTTGCATTTCGTCGATACCGTACGCGGTCTTGAACGCCGCTTTTCCATCCTCGATCTGCAGGATGACGGGAATCGCGCCGGCGAACAGGTCCCGCATGGGCTGGGGCATACTGGACGAAAAAACGAACACATCGTAAGGGATGATCTCGGGGATTTGCCAGACCACGATCACCTGTTCCATCAAATCGGGGAATTGATCCTCCAGCGAGGGGAATTTCCGCGCATCGATATACGTCGCTCCAAACTCGCAGATTCCGCCGGCATATAACGACCGGACAACCGTCGGGTGGCCCTCCACGAAAGCGGCAGGCTTGGTGACGACTCCAACGGATCTTAAATATCCAAGAGGCACAACATAACCGGACGCCGAGCGTTGATCGCTCCAACAGGGCTTTTTATCGTTGAATTGGGTGAGCGCAACCGACGGATCGTTGATCGTGTTCGTTTCGTTCAACGGGTTGAAGAACGGGGTGAAGCCGGCTTTGCCCTGCGCGAGGAATTGCGCCCCATACTGGCTTTTCCCATCCTTCAAAACGGCAAACGCGGCTTTGACGGTATGCTGTTGGTACGCCAGCGCATATGCGTAAGGGTCGAGCAAGGCGATGTGCGCATTCCCTTTTTGAAAGTCTTCCACAAGCGCAGATTTGGAATCGGGAATTACAGCGACCACCGAATACCCGGTACGTTCCTCGAGTTGCGACGCGATCAAATTGGCGGCATCAACGGATTCTGGCGCGCTTGCAAAAGGCGGTAGAGCAAGAATCAACGGATTTTCAGGCTGACCAAGTTCCGCGCGCGGCAGCCCCGGCGTGGATGTTTCGGTGGCTGTCACAAGAGACGGAGTCGGCGAGGGCGAAACAACACCCAGACGCGGCAAACTACACCCAAGGGTAATGAACAACACAGCCAGCGAGATCAGGCGAGGAAAATGAGTTCGATACATGCGTTCCCCGCTGAGATTATAATACGCGCATGAAAAATAATAACTTTCTCTCCATTCTGATCTTGATCGTGATCGGGGTTGCAGCGTACATGATCGTCCAGACCGTGCGCGAGAGCGCGCAGGCCGCTACCCAGCCCTTCGAGCAGGTGAATGAGGCGAATCGCGCCCTGCAAACGCAGATGGCGAACCTGATGAACCCCACCCCCACCATTATCCCCGATCCGATCACCTACATCAACGAGATCCGCGCCTTGGCGAGGCTCGAAACGATCCAATACAGCGTGGAGAAGGTGATCACCGGCGAAACCGGCGGAGGAACGTTCGAATCGTTCTTCGGCGACAAAATATTGTTCGTCGGGCATGGCACAGTCATCGCGGGCATCGACATGGAAAAACTCACGCCTGAAAACATGCGCTATGAAAACGGGGTGCTCACGGTGCAACTGCCCCCGGCGGAAATTTTCATCGCCACCCTCGATAACGAAAAATCCTACGTCTACGACCGGCAGACCGGCCTGTTGACCAGACCCGACCCGAACCTCGAAACCCTGGTGAGGCAAAAAGCCGAAGAGGAAATTCTCAAAGCCGCATTGGAGGACGGGATTCTCGACCAAGCGCAGGTCAATGCCGAGGCGTACCTGTTCAAATTTTTTGCCGCGCTTGGCTTCCCCAACACGATCTTTTTGGATAACCCGAACTAAACGCGTTCCGTCCAGGCGGGGTGGCCATATTTTTCGCGGACCAATTCGTCTGCCAGAGCGGATTCGGATTCGGATAACTCTCCCTCCTCGAACTTGATTCCCAACTGCGCTTCAAATGCGCGGACATATGCCTGCGCCGCCTCCTCCCAGCCGACCTCACGCCCCAGCGCGTTTTCGACGGTTGTTGCGCGTTCCAATAATCGTTTCGAGGCATTCTCTCGCGCCGCTTCGCTTTCAAAAACAAGAGTCTCGCAGATTCGCGTCAGATCGCCGGTCAGCGGCAGTGACCCATGTTGAAGCACGCCTTCCTTTTTGCGGGCTTGCGCCGAGCCGATCAATTTTTTTCCGTTCACTGTGATCTCGTACGTGGAGGGAACCTCGAAGCAAACCGGGTTATTATGCAAGATACCCTCCTGCGCAACAACTTCTTTCATTTCCACCGGCACCTCTAAAAACTCCACCGCCAATAACAACGCCTGCGCCAGCCGGTGATAACTTTCGAGAACCGACCCCGCCACCCGAGGCTCGTTTGTTGGCGCAATCACGGAGTAGGTCAATTCATCGGTGTGCAGGATGGCGCGCCCGCCGGTGACGCGTCGGACAACCTCCCACTTGCAAGATTTCAAACGCTGAACGTCAACGTCCGCGAAGGGTTGGGCAACTCCAAGGGAGAGGCAGGCTGGGGTCCAGGCATACAACCGCAAGGTCGGGGGTGAATCGCCGCGTCCGATATGGCGCAGGATGGCTTCATCCACAGCCATATTCCATGCGCCTCTCTCTGGAGAGGTTTTGAGGAGACGCCAGGTTGTCATGGCAATATTATAATAGTTGGGGAACTTGGGAGGTGAATGAGGTAAAGTTGTGTCAACCATCCAGATGAAAAGTTTCAACTCATGAAGAATAAAAACAAGCCGGGCGGGACCCCCCCCAACGGCAAGGCAAAGATGAGGAACGATGCAGCCGCGACGCAACGCAAAAATCGCGTGACGCGAGCGGGACGAACACGCGTGCAAAGCATGGATGAAAAGCGCCTGCGCCAGATCATTGATTTGGTGCCTCATTTCATTTTTGCCAAGGATGAGAATGGCAGGTATATCCTCGCTAACCGGGCGTTGGCTGACGCATACGGTACGACAGTCGAGGAATTGACGGGGAAACTGGACGCCGATTTTGTCAGATCGGAGGCGGATGTCAGGAAATTCCTGGCTGAAGACCGCGAGGTCATTCGTTCAGGCAAACCGAAAAATATTTCGGAGGAGCAGATCACCGATTTGCAGGGGAATATTCGCACGCTCAACACCACGAAGATACCTTTTACATTTTCTGGAACCGCCGCCCCGGCGGTGTTGGGCGTGGCGGTGGATATCACCGACAGAAAACGCGCGGAAACGGAACTGCGCCAGAGCGAATTGCGCTTGTTGACCGTTTTGGAGTCTTCCCCGATCCCGATCGCGTTGAATTCGTTCGAAGATGGCGTAATCCTCTATGCCAACTCTGCGATGGAGGAATTGCTCGGGATTTCGCTGCCTGAATTGGTGGGCAGTAAGGCGGCGGATTTTTATGCGAACCCCGAGGATCGTCTTCGCCTGTTGGTTGAAGTGTCGCGCCGCGGCTCGCTTCGCGATCATCAGGTGATGATGAAGCGCGCGAACGGGAGCACCTTTTGGGCTTCTGTGTCCTCGGAAAAGATTCTCCTGGAGGGGCGGGACTGCATCCTGAGTTGTATATATGATATATCCGAACGGAAACGCGCCGAGACGTTGCAGTCGGCGGTGTATCAGATCAGCGAGGCGGCGAACAAATCCTCCAGCATGGACGAGCTATACCGTTCGGTCCATTCGATCATTGGGCAGGTGATGCCCGCCCGAAATTTTTACATCGCGGTATACGATGAAGAGACCGATTTGTTGAGCTTCCCGTATTATGTGGATGAGGTGGATGACGCGGCTTTCATCGCGCCGTCCAAGCCCGGGCGGGGGATGACCGAGTATGTTCTCCGGCTTGGCAAGCCGGTGATCAGCGATCAGGCAAATTTCGAGGAATTGGCGCGATTGGGGGAGGTGGAATTAGTGGGTCCACCTTCGCCCATCTGGATCGGCGCGCCGTTGAATGTGGATGGCCGGACGATCGGTGTGATCGCATTGCAGGATTATCACGACCCCAAGGTGTATACCGAGCGCGAGTTGCGCATGCTTGAGTACGTTTCGGAACAAGTGGCGAAAGCGATCGAACGGACGCTGGC
>CAYPCK010000154.1:0-5908 GCA_964409185.1 uncultured Anaerolinea sp.
TCGTGAAGAAGAATCCCCGCCGAGCGCCGCCGCGGTCTGAATGTTTTTGATCCGCCCGAACACACGGGTGCGGAAACCGGGAATCCATGAAATGACCTTTCCGTAGCGCTCGGCATTCAGGGTGAGAATGGGCCAGACCCGGCGGGACGGTCCGTGTTGGAGGAGCCAGCGCAAGTTTTGCAACGCATCGAAATCAAACGTGCTTACCGCTTCGAGATCGTCCATCAATAACAGCACGGTTTGTTTGTTGTTCTTATTATTGTGCGCCCAGGCAGCCAGCGAAAGCAACAGTTCCTCCGCCCCGGTTTCATGAGCGGAGAAAATCGCAACCCGTTGAGGCGAGGATTTCTCGTTCTCCCATTCCTCGATGTGCGCTGTGATAACACCAAACTGAACTTCAGCGGGATCATGAGTCAACGCCAAGGCACGCACGATGTTCTTCAAGAAAGCAGTCTTGCCGGAGCCGGCATCGCCAATGACGAGAATTGGTCCAGGTGCCGGATCGCGCATATTTAACAACACGGGCAACCCGTCCTCAGCCATGCCGAGGAATAACGCCTCGCGTGGGAGCGGTCCGATCTGGGCGAGGATGCGGTCGAGGGTGGGCAAAGCAGGCTTGGGTGCGGAACGATTCGCATCCACTTCTGATTGAAGTTCCGCCAGCGCAGTCAATGCCAGTGAATACGTCTGTTTATTTTCTGCCATAGCTCTCTCCTTTTTAGAACGTATGTTCTATTTTAGGATACCATCCCCCGCGCGTCAAGGATTTGAAACTTAAAGTTTGAATCAAAAAGCGGACGAGGACCCCGTCCGTTTTTTATCGGAGATCGTTGCTTTCAACAGGTCATTGGCGTCCGCCGATAATTGAAGATGATTGACCGGAATTTTGTTTGAAATACAGGGTTTTGTCAGGGGGATCAGATCTTGCCTGCCACGTAGTCTAGCACGTCAATCTTGGTCAGGATTCCGATCGGGCGGCTGTTATCCACAACGAGCAGGGCAAGCCCATCTTTCAGCGCTGGCATTGCCTCTTCGAGCGATGTTTCCGGGGGGAAAACCGCGCCGGCATGTTGTACCAGTGGATCAATGGTCTCGTCCTGCGTATGCTGATGTTTATCGAGCATGTGGTTGAGCAGGTCCACTTCTTCGATGAGGCCCACCAACGCCCCATCCGCGCCCACGACGGGCATTTGCGAAATTCCGTGCTGATGCATCACCGCGACCACCTTGCGGATCGAATCGCCAAGTGTAGCGGTGTACAAAGTTTTGTCGGGCTTGGCGAGCAGTAGGTCGCCGAGAGCCGTTTCGCCGAACTCCATCGAGAGGAAACCGAACTCGCGCATCCACTTGTCGTCATAAAATTTTGAAAGGTAGCGCGAGCCTGAATCAGGGAGAATGACCACAGGCAGGCGATCTCCGCTCAACTTGCGGCAATACTTCACCGCGCCCGCCACCGCTGAGCCAGACGAACCGCCCGCAAAGATTCCCTCTTGTCTCACAAGTGCGCGCGCCCACAAAAACGACTCGCGATCACCCGCGCGCTCGATCGCATCCACTACCGAAAGGTCGAGCGCGGTCGGCAGAAAATCCTCGCCAATGCCTTCCACTTTATACGTTTTCGGGTATGCCCCATCGGGGATCGTCCCCTTGTTTTGCCAGATCTCGGTCAGGATCGAACCTTCGATGTCAATTCCCACAATTTGGATGTTCGGATTTTTGGATTTGAGATAGCGCCCCACACCCGTGATCGTCCCGCCGGTTCCCATACCCATGATGACATCGGTCACACGCCCTTCGGTCTGTTCCCACAACTCAGGCCCGGTACTCAACTCATGGGCGAGCGGATTATCGGGGTTGTGATACTGATTCGCCAGAATCGCATTCGGCGTCTCGCGGACAAAGCGCTTTGCAACTTCATAATAGGAACGAGGGTCTTCGGGGGCGACCGCAGTCGGAGTGATCACCACCTTTGCCCCATAAGCGCGCAACAACAAAATCTTTTCATTGCTCATTTTATCGGGCATGACGAAGATGGTTTTATAACCTTTCAATGCCGCTGCAATGGCAAGTCCTACACCCGTGTTGCCTGAGGTCGCTTCGACGACAGTACCACCCGGTTTTAGTTCTCCCCGCTTCTCAGCTTGTTCGATGATGAATGCTCCAACCCGATCCTTGACCGACCCCCCAGGGTTCATAAATTCCAATTTGGCATACAACGGCACCGGTAAATCCTTCGCAATCCGCCCAAGCCGCACCAGCGGCGTATTCCCCATGGCTCCAAGCACGTTATCGTACACTCGTTTTTCATTCGAGGTTGGAAGGGTCATTCTCACTCCTGTGGTTGGGATGGGAGTATTTTACCCCACGAAAAAGAACTCCGAGATATTCCAAATCCCGGAGTTCTCATTAATACAGCGGCAAACTCGTATCCACTTCTTCCGCCCAGGCGTTGATGCCGCCCTTGAGGTTCTTCATCTTCTTGAACCCCGCGCTGGACAATATCTCGATCGCGCGCGCGGAGCGCGACCCGCGTTTGCAGAAGACGATCATCTCGTCAGCCGAATCCAATTCAGACATACGCTGGGCGACTTCACCAAGCGGAATATTCTTCGCGCCTGTGATGGCGGCAATTTCCAATTCGTGAGGTTCGCGCACGTCGAGGAGAACCAAGTTCGGGTCACGGGCGAGGCGCTCTTGCATTTCCTGTGGTGTGATGTCCCAGCCCGCGCCGGCGGACGTGTCATCCGCATGATGACCCGGGACTCCGCAGAATTCTTCATAATCGATCAATTCTTTGATGTCGGCGTTCGGTCCGCACACGCGGCAGTTGGGATTCTTCTTGAGTTTGACGAAATCGAATGTCATATCGAGCGCATTGTACAGGAGCAATTTGCCGATGAGCGGTTCGCCGATGCCGAGCAGAACTTTGAGCGCTTCGGTGGCTTGCAGCGTGCCGATGGTGCCGGGCAGGACGCCAAACACCCCTCCTTCGGCGCACGAAGGGACAAGTCCCGGCGGGGGCGGTTCAGGGAAGAGACAACGATAGCACGGACCTTCTTTGGCGTAAAAAACACTCACCTGCCCATCGAAGCGGAAGATGGAGCCGTAGATATTGGGTTTGCCAAGAAACACGCTGACATCGTTGGTGAGGTAACGGGTTGGGAAGTTGTCAGTGCCGTCAATGATGATGTCGTAATCTTTGGCGATGCGAAGTGCGTTCTCGGATGTGTACGGCTCATTGTAGATATCGATTTGAATATCGGGATTCAAATCCTGCAAACGATCACGCCCGCTTTCCACCTTCAATTTTCCAACTGTGCTCGTGCCGTGAATGATCTGGCGCTGAAGGTTTGACGAATCGACGACATCGTAATCCACCAGCCCGATGCGACCGATACCCGCCGCGGCGAGATACAGCGCGACGGGCGAGCCAAGTCCGCCGGTGCCGATGACAAGCGCGGAGGAGTTTTTGAGTTTGATCTGCCCCTGTAAGCCGACTTCCGGCATGAGCAGATGACGCGAGTAACGCAGGATCTGTTGGTGCGAGAGTTCTTCGATCATAAAATACCTTTTCACCACGAAGGACACAAAGTACACAACGAAAATCTGCTGGGCGACTATTCGCTCATTGCTCATCCAACCTTGGCGCCCTTCGTGTCCTTTGTGTTTAAGAAATTCTTCCTCCCGCAATGGACGGGATCAGCATCAACTTATCGCCATCCTGGATCGGCGTTTCCACGCCTTGCAGGTCTTTGATGTTGCTTTCGCCGACGAACAGATTCACGAACGGTCGCAGTTCGCCGAGTTCGTTGAAGATGTGCGGCTTGATGGCAGGGAATTGCGCCGTAAGGTCGGCGAGCGCTTCGGTGATCTTTGCGCCGGATACGATCACTTCGCTTTGACCGCCGGTGTACGCGCGCAAGGGAGTCGGGATTCTGAGGGTAGTCATTGATTCTAATTTCTCTCGATTCTTTGCCACCACGAAGGATGCGAAGTCCATAAGGAAAATCCACTGGAGGGTTATTCGCCCCTCACTCGTCTAACCTTAGCGACCATTGTGTCCTTCGTGGTTAAGGGTTTTATATAAACAATTGTACTTCGGCTTCGGACGCGAATTCAAGGAAAGTCGCCGCGCCGCCAATTTCCGCTTCCTTGATGAAGTCCTCGCGCTTGAAACCAAACACATCCATCGTCATTTGGCAACCGATCAGGCGGACATCCATCTCGATGCAGGATTCGCGCAATTCTTCGACGGTCGCAACACCCTTCTTGTGGAAGGTCTGCTTCATTAGGTTGGTCGCCAAGCCTTCAAAGCCCGGCACATTTGCCATCAACAGATTGGGCATCGCCCAGTTGATCTTTTGAAACGCTTCCGGTCCGAACGGCATCTTCATCGGCATGGCAGGGTTGCCCAGCGGCGAGACCGCCGCTGTAAGTTGCGGTTTCAAAAGTGTCAGGCCGTAAAAAGTAAAGAACACACCCACCTCCCAGCCCATCGCCGCGGCGGCGCTGGCAAGGATGAACGGCGGGTACGCCCAATCCAGCGTTCCTTTGCTGGCGATCAGCGCAAGCCGCTTCGGAGCGTCGGGGTTAGATTTGGTCATGGGTTCTCCTTCGGAGAAGCTCGCACGTAAACACGGAAACAAGCAAATCCTTGTCTCCCTATCTACCTGTATACCTTCCGTTATGATTTTTTCAAAAAGAATACGAACTTTCCACTGTCTTCTGTAGAGAGCAGTAATTCATTACCCGTTTGTCGACTCCACGCGGCAATATCGGGCGGCGAGCCGGCGTCGGTCGAGATCATCTTCAAGACCTGTCCGCTCTGCAATTCTTTCATCGCCTTGGTGGTTTTCACGATCGGCATCGGGCATAACATACCCGAACAATCCAGCAAGACATCTTCCTTGATAGCTTCCACGTCGTTCATTTGATTTCTCCTAAAATTTCGATTTCCTCTTCTTCGTATCTCACCCGGTCTTCGGTCAACTTCCACGAACGATGACTGACCGCCTTCCCTGCATCCACACGCGTGATGATATACGAAAAAAACGGTTGCGCCCACTCGCGATCATACTCGGATGGGACGTTCGGACAATCGGGGTGGGAGTGGAAAACCCCGATCAGACTCAAATTGAGGCTGTCTGCCCGGACTTCGGCTTTCATATAATCCTCGGCGTCGATCAAAAAGCGGTTGCGCCGCGCCGAGTCCTCCCGCGCGTTCGGCAATGGCAAAATCTCCAGCACCTCGCCGTCATTGCCTAACAAAAACCCCGCCCCCTCCTCAGGATAGGCTTCCTGCACATGCGCGTTGATCTGTTCCACAAGGTCTCGCTTAATCTGTAAACTCACTATCCCTCCCACAGCGACTTGTCGCTCAAATATTTATAGCCGGCATCGGGGAAAACGGTGACCACCACCCCCTCCTTTAACTCACTGGCTACGCGTAGCGCGGCAACAGCCGACGCGCCGGACGAGATGCCCACAAATAAGCCTTCCTCATGCGCCAGTTGCAAAGTCATCTGCCGCGCCTCCTCGGTTTGTATTTCAAGAGTCTCATCGGCAAACGCCTCATCGAAGATTCCGGGCTTGATCGCGGACGGCATGTGCTTCAGTCCTTCGAGTCCATGGAACGCGGCATCGGGTTGGAAAGCGACCACTTTCACGTTGAGTAAACGCTCGCGCAGGTACCTTCCCGTCCCCATCAACGTCCCAGACGTACCCAAGCCTGCGACAAAGTGAGTGACCTCGCCGTCGGTCTGCGCTACGATCTCCGGTCCCGTAGACTTGAAGTGCGCCTGCCAATTCGCAGGGTTGTTATATTGATTTGCATACCAATACAAGTCAGGGTTATCTTTGGCAAGATCGCGCGCAACGAGAATCGCGCCGTCCGAGCCTTCGGTTGGAT
>CAYPCK010000155.1:0-5903 GCA_964409185.1 uncultured Anaerolinea sp.
GGATTGGTGACGATCGTCAACTACACCACCTCGATTGCATTGATCGTTGTGCTCATCATCCAGGGCATCGAACTGGCAAAGGCGTTGTTCGGGTTGTTGAAGAGCAAGCGGAAAACCAAATGATCGAGACGAGCGTTTCAACGCATACGAAACTCCGGGAGATCGCCCCGGAGTTGTTCGTTGCAAGCGGGTACAATCGCCCCATGACATGGACACGCGTTCCCGGCCGGCTCGCGCAGGGCTATCGCGTCGCTTCCGGACCTTCGGCTGATTACCCCTATGGGGCGCTCGACCGCCAGCGTCCGCTCTTCGCCGCGCGCGGACTCGACCTGCGCGCGTATTTCAAACGCACGCTCAAACTCGAAATAGCTCCGCGCCAGTTCAAACTCATCCACCCGCAATTTACATTTCACCACATCGAATGGACCGACTTGCACCCGCCCGAACACTTTTCGTTTTCACATTGCAAAGTAATTTTCCGGGAAGTCGAATACGACGGTTGGGTGTATTACCCGCACCCCGAGACGAAACTGCGCCACTTCCAGAACCCGTCCCTGCTCGAGGTGATCGCCATGCCGATCGCGGGAATTGCGTACGGCGATGCGCTGGAGGTGTGGCTCGACCCGGCGGAGATCGAAGTGTCGGGGTGACATGCGCGCGACGAATCCAAGACTCGAAAGTGAGAATAACGATGAATAAGACCGAAGGCAACCTCACCGTCGGACGAAGCGTCCGCATCAGCCTGATTGTCCTCGCTGTGTTTTTTGCGTACGTGGTCTTCCTCCGCTTGTTTGTGGAGCCCCTGCCGCTCGCGCAGGATTCCGACCGCAGTACGCGTTCGTTCGAGATGCTCTCGGTGGTGCTGGGCTTGCTGGCAGGCGGGTGCATGGCGGGATATTTTTCGTTCGATTACAGCCGCATTCACATCCGCCACAAAAGCGGCGCCCTGCTCATCTCGTGGATGTTCGTGAGTTCGATCTTCCTGCTGATCTTCCTGATCATGTACGCGTTGCGCCGCGCGGGCGCGTTGCAGATCGTGGATGTCTGGGCGTCGGTGTTGCTCTTCGTTGCCGCCTACGCTTTCCTCAACGGGTTGGTGCTTTTCGAGCGCTGGAAGATGGGGCAATTCCAGACGGATTGACCGTTTTCATCCTGTATTTATTTCCGTAGGGAAGTGAAGCGAACGGTGCGCGCTCTCCGCCGGCGTGGGATTAAGAAAGGCTCATACAAATCGTCGCTGAATCGTCCGCGTCCCGTAGGGGTGACGTCCGGTACGATTCGCGCAGGCATGCTACAGTTGGGGCGTAAGACGCTTCTCTTTTCTCCTCCTTTTGGAAACAGAAAGAGCCGGACCTGGAGCCCCGGCTCTTTCTGTTTAACCAACAGGCATCGACTTCCACCCGTCCCGCCCGGTCTTGTGCAACGACCCCAGACAAGTTGCTTTCCCCGAAGATGATGTCGCTTTGTATGTTCCGCAGAAAGGGGAGAGGGTGTGTCCGTAGGACAACGCTATTTCCGATAAAATCCATTATCTCGCCCTACGCTTCTTTGTCCGATAGCCCAGCCTCTGCATTGCGTTCTCATCGTCGCGCCAGTCTTTTAACACTTTCACGCGTAATTCCAAAAACACGGGGCGTCCGCCCATCGCTTCGATCTCTTTGCGCGCCGCACTGCCGATGGATTTTAACATGCCGCCGCCCTCGCCGATTACGATTCCCTTTTGCGAATCGCGCTCCACGAAGATCGTCGCGCCGATGTACAGCATCCCATTTTCGCGTTCCTTGAAATCGTCGATGCGGACGCCCACGCCGTGCGGCACTTCGTCGCGCAGGTGATTTAAGCACGCCTCGCGGATCAAGTCCGCGGCGATGTCGCGCTCGTATGAATCGGTGACCTGCTCCTCGTCGAACTCAGGCGCGCGGAACGGACTCAAGGAAACGAGCAGTTCGATCAACGAATCAAGATTGCGATTCTGCGTGGCTGAAATGAAGATCGTCTTCGCATCCCTCTTCAGGGGCGCCTGATACGCTTCGAGATTCCGAGTCAACACCTCGGCGGGGACGAGGTCGAGTTTGTTCGCCGCAATCACAAGCGAGGTCCGACGCGGGAGTTTGCTGAGGAGCAGTCTGATCTGGGCATCCTCTTCGGTCGGCTTGGCGGACCCGTCCACGAGCCAGAGGATCACATCCACGCCTTCGATGGATTCTTCCGCCTCTTGATTCAAATACTTCCCCAGTTTATGGCGCGGACTGTGCATGCCCGGCGTATCCACGAACACGAGTTGATAATTTTCACTGGTGAGAATCCCCAACTGACGCTTGCGCGTGGTCTGCGGTTTGGGCGAGACCGCCGCGATCTTCTGACCGAGCAGCGCGTTCACCAGCGTGGACTTGCCCACATTCGGTCTGCCGATGATGGCGATGTAACCGGTGCGGAAGTCGTTCATGGAATCCTCTCGTAGATGCGGATGGCGGGATTTGCAATCGCCACACTCACGCGAGGCAAATACCACGGTAAATCATACTGAAATTCGGCGAGGAGACGGTAATGGTCACTCCCGCCTGTTTCGAGATGTTTGAAAAACTCGCACTCGTTGGGGAGTTGCGCGCACACATGCGGGTCGTCGAAGCGGCTGGCGGTGAAACTGTCCACGATCAGGTAATCGGTGCCGCGGTCGAGCAAGCCCTGCTCGGCTTGGTTGAATTCGTAGGGCTTATCTGTGGGAACACCGGCGTCAATCGTCCCCATTTGAATGTGCAAGGGGTAATTATGTTCGCGCTCGAAAAAACCATCGGGGTAGGATGGCGGGTAGTTGGTGTGCTCCAGCGATGCGCCCGGGCGAAGGGTTTTCATGAATTCCGTGGCGGGGATGCGCGCATCGTTGGTGAATAACAAAGCGATACTGACCATCCGCGCCATCGAATACAACACGATCATGCCGATCATGACGACGAACACGGTTGAATAAAGCGGCTTTCCAAATTGTTTGACGCGCGCGTACATCTCTGAAACAAAATATGCCGCCAGGATCGCGAGCATGGGCATGAACGTCAGAAGATAACGCGGCTGGTAGTTGTACGAGATCATGATGGGAAGATCGAGGAAGAAAATTCCGAGCAGGAGGATGCCGAAGAGACCGGCTCGCGATGTTCGGTTCAACTCTTTGCGCTTCCATGCCAGAATCGCAACAGAACCAGCCCAAACTGCGGCGGCGATGAAAAGGATGTACAGCGCCGTTCCGAGGCTTCCCTGCATCATCGGGAATTGACCGGCGATGCCGCGCACGCTGTCGTCGCGCCGACCCCAGGTCGCCTGCCATTCGAGCGCGTCGAAGACCCGTTTGAAGAAGTACGCCATCCACGTCAGGGCTTTGGGAGTGCCGAGCGCAAAGCCCAAAAAAGCGAGCGCGCCGCCGATGAAGAGGGTTTCGCCAATCGCGAACCAGTCTTTTCTCAGATTCTTGAATTGAAGGATGAGGTAGATCAGGAGCAGGGCAGGGATTAAGCCGATTCCCGTGTACTTGCTCGATGCCGCCATGCCTACAGCGATGAACGATGCGTACAGCCATCCGCGCCGGTCTTTCCTAACGTAGGTAACCATGCAAAGCATGGCTAGCGTGATGAAGAAAACGGTATAGGTATCGTTGTGCGCGAAACGCCCGTTGAAGGATAACTCGCTGACGCATACGAGGAGCAGTCCGCTCAAGCCTGCAAGCCCAACGCTCCCTCCCGCGCGGCGGACGATGCTGTACGTGAGGAAAATCGTCGCGCCTGCGATGACAGCCGAAAGCACGCGCGAAGCGACGAGGATTTCCCCATTCGAATATCCCAGAGCGAGGATCGCTTTCCCCAGATAATACATTACATATTGAGGTAAGTCTGGGTAGTTGAAATTGATCTCGCTGAATTTCCATTCGCCGCGCAACGCCTTGATCGAGCGGACAACGATCTCGTCGGGATGCCAGACGCTCGGCGCGCCCCACGCAATGCCCGGGAGCGTGAAGGCGAGGAAGAGAATGAATAATCCCAAAGGAATCATCCATTCGCGTTTTTCCAGCCAGGTTTTGCTTTGATGCCAAGCCATTGCTATTTTGTTTTTGCCTCTGGAGATTTTCGGTTGACCACGATCAGGCTGATGATGATCAGCGCCATCCCTGCGATGAACTGCCATGTAAGGAGTTCGTCGAGAAAGGCTACCCCGAGAATCACGCCGCCGACAGGGAAGATATAGGTGATCATTGATGCGCGTGTGGGACCGATCTCGTGGAAGAGGTAATACAACATCATAAAGGCAAGCCCTGAGCCGAGGATTCCCAGCCATAATAACGCAATCCATGTGATCGGCAAGGCAGGGATTTTGACAGGGCTTTCCAGCAGAAATGACGATATCCCCATAATTAACGCCGCGCTGACGAGCGGCGATGCGCCGCGTACAATTCCTTCTACATGCGTGGTGTTCTTGCGCGCGTACACTCCGCTAAAGGCATAGAACATGGATGCAACGATCACCGCAAGTTGACCCCATGCGGAATTTTGCGTGACGCTGATGTCTTTGCCCATGATGAACACGACGCCTACGAAACCGATCAATATGCCCACGACCTTGTTCAGGGTCATCTTGTCATCTTGAAGCATGAAATGGGCGATCACAAGCGCGAAAAGCGGAACGGTTGCATTCAAGATGGATGCCACCGCTGAATCAATATATTGTTCACCCCAAGTGATCAGAAAGATGGGAATCGCGATGTTGGTCAAGCCAAGAACAATGAAGGGAAACCATTCGCGCCCGCCGCGGGGCCATTGCAGGCGGCGTATGAAAACAATACTGCCTGCAAAGAGCACACCGAATAATGACCGATATGCCACTACAGTGACGGGACCGAGTTCCTGCACGGCGATCTTAATCCATAAGAAAGATGAACTCCAGATCGCGCCGAGGGTGATGAATACGAGCCAGTGTTTTGCTTTCAATGCTTCTCCTGATGAAACGTTTGAATAATCTACAACGATGGGCTTGCCCGGGAATTTATTACGAACGAGCCTGAATTCTAACGATCCTGCCTGTTCCTGCCGACCCGATTCTTGCTCTTTTCTAAGTAGTAACGACTTTAGTCGTTTGCGACTGACCCGCAGGGCGCTTCGCGGAGTCGCAACTACAAAATTACGCGATCACCGCGCCTTCCATTTGCAACAACCATTCCTTGGTCTTGAGTCCCTGCCCGCCGCCGTAGCCGTGGAGTTTGCCGTCCATGCCGATCACGCGATGACAGGGAATCACCAACGGCATCGGGTTCATCGCGTTTGCGCCGCCCACCGCGCGATACGCGTGCGGGCGGTTGATCTGCTCCGCGATTTCGAGATACGTCCGCGTTTCACCGTAGGGGATGCGGAAGACCGCCTGCAATGCTTCGCGCTGGAAGGGGGTAAACAGAGTCCAATCTACGGGGATGGTGAATGCGTGACGTTTGCCCTCGATGTACTCCGCCAATTCCCTCGCGTACGGCTTGATTTTTTTTGCGTCTTCCACGACGAGACGTTTGAGCCGCGCCAGGTAGGCATCGAACTCACGTTGAGCGTCCACCCACTCAACCGCGACCAAGCCAAACTCGGAAGCGGCGAGGCGGAAGTCACCGAGGCGGGTACCGTTGAGGCTGCCGATGTACAACAGGTTGTTGGGCGGCTGATTTGTCTTCATTTTCAATTGCCTTATGGGTGGAAGTATAGTCGATCTCTTGTATAAGTTCCCTTTCCCAGGCACAGAGGCGAGTACATTCCCGCGAAGACCCTGCAACTTCTAACCGTCGTCGGTCGTCCGCCGTCAAACCGATCAACTTACGCGCGTCTGCGTTTTCCTTGCGTTTTGACCGCCGACGGCGGACCGCTGTTCTTACTCTTGAGTCGGTC
>CAYPCK010000156.1:0-5900 GCA_964409185.1 uncultured Anaerolinea sp.
TTATGGCGCGGGCGCATGCGCTTATCATCGCCGAGGCGGATAATGCAACCTCGCCGGGCGAGGTGTTACGCATGGTCAACACGCATATCACCCGGCTCGAAAAATCCACCCAGTTCGTCACCGCGTTGTACGGCGTGTTGAATACCCTCACCGGCGAATTTTCCTATGCCCGCGCCGGGCATGAACCGCCGCTGTTGATCGGCGAACACGGCGACGTGCATCGTCTGCCGCATGAGCCGGGCATGGCGCTCGGTTTATGGGAGGATATTTCGCTGGATGAAAACAGCATCCGCCTGGCGAAAGGCTCATTGCTGGTCTTGTTCACGGATGGGATGACCGATTGCCGCGACCCCAAAGGAGTGCCGTTTGGGTTGGAGCGTATCAAAACGACCATGAAAGAGTTGCGTTCGCTTTCCGCGCAAGCCGCGTGCGACCGACTCTTCAGCACGTTAATGGATTATCAAAACGGGGCAAAGCAGGACGATGATGTAACTTTGGTGGCGATCCACACAAAATAGATTTACCCCCTCAAATTGCAATCCTAAAGCGGACGTTGAAGAACGTCCGCTTTTTCTTACGCCATATCCAACGCCTGTTTGATATCCTCGATCAAATCGTCTTTGTGTTCGATGCCTACTGATAAACGGACCAATGCCGGGTCGACTTCCAATTGCGAGCCGGCTACCGATAGGTGGGTCATCGCCGCCGGGACCTCGATTAGTGATTCGACGCCGCCGAGTGATTCGGCAAGGGTGAATATCTTCGTCGCCTCCACCACGCGGATCGCCGCCTCGCGCCCGCCTTTGACGATGAATGAGATCATCCCGCCGCCGTTTTTCATTTGGCGGGTCGCGATCTTTTGTTGAGGATGCGATGCATGGAACGGATAGATCAAGCGCTCCACTTTGGGATGATTTTCAAGAAATTCCACGATGGCTTGCGCGTTCTCATAATGCCGGTCCATGCGGAGGGGGAGGGTTTTGAGTCCGCGCAGGACGAGAAAGCAGTCCATCGGACCCGGTACCGCGCCGACCGCATTTTGCAGGAAGTAAAGTTTATCGGCAAGTTCCTGCTCTTTTACGACTACAGCGCCGCCAACCACGTCGGAATGCCCTCCAAGATACTTGGTCATCGAGTGGACGACAATGTCCGCGCCGAGTTCGAGAGGTCGTTGCAGGTATGGAGTGGCGAAGGTATTGTCTACAACGAGCAGGGGGTTGTTCTCGTGGGCGTGGACGATCTCTGCCACCGCGCGAATATCGGTGATGCGCAGAAATGGGTTCGTGGGTGTTTCAAGCCAGACGAGGCGGGTCTGCGGCGTCAACGCCTCGGCGACGGATTCCGGGTCGGTTGTGTCGGCAAATGTAAAGTCGAGGTGGAAGCGCCGCAGGACTTTGTCGAAGAGGCGGAACGTGCCGCCGTACACATCGTTGCCAGCCAGCACATGATCGTCGGAACTCAAAAGCCGCAGGATGGTATCGGTGGCGGCTAAGCCGGAAGCAAACGCGAGTCCGAAATTTCCACCTTCCAGTGCCGCGAGGCAATCTTGCAGCGCTTTGCGCGTGGGGTTCATCGTGCGCGAATATTCGTAGCCCTGCCGCGGCTTGCCGACGCCATCTTGCATGTACGTGGAGGTGAAGTAGACAGGCGTCATCACCGCGCCGTTATCGGGGTCGGGTTCCTGCCCGGCATGAATCGCCAGTGTTTCAAATTTCATTATCTCTCCTCACTGATCGCATTATTCGAAAAACCGGGCGATCCACTCCAGTGAATACCTGCCCGCCAATGCAAAAAGGGTCATCTTGATGAGTTGTCCGATCCAAATGAAAAACAGGAAGGTGCGCATCGGCATTTTCGCGATTCCCGCCGCGACTCCTGCAACATCAAAAAAAGGATTCGGAATCGCGGCTAGCACGAGAATTGTCCAGCCGCCATATTTATCCACCCACGGTTTGATGCGATCGTACACGTTCGTGTTTTCCACAACTGCCTGCCCGCTGAAGCCGGCGAGATAGCCGGAGAGTTCGCCAATCGCACCGCCCGTCCCCGCCGAGAGACCCACCAGAAGCGGGTTGAACACGGCGCCCATCGCGTAGACGATGGCGACGCCCGGCGCAGGAATGAAGATCGTCGCGTTTGCCAGCAGGGCGATGATGAAAATGCCCGGATAACCGAATGCCGCAAATTCCTCCACACGGTCGCGGATGCTGAAGACATACGCAGTGATTCCGATGACAGCCAGCAAGGCGATGACGCGCAATGCATTCTTTTGAATGTTGGTTGATTTGCTTTTCGTGTGCTTCTCTTGTTCAGTTAAAACAGGAGCGGAGGCAGGCGCTTGGGTTGTTTTTGCGCCTGAAGACCGCATGGAAGATTTCTTTACTTTCTTCCGCGCGGTCTTTGACGGTTTTGCCAGGGCTGGTTTATTCGCTTTCTTCGATGGTGACACGGGTGATCTTCACTGCCGGGGCGTTGCGGTTGTTCGGGTCGCGCGCGGGGATGGACATCAGCACGTCTAGTCCATCCACAACCTGACCAAAGACGCTGTGGCGGTTATCGAGGTGCGGGGTGGGACCGTGGGTGATGAAGAACTGCGATCCGTTTGTGCCGGGTCCCGCGTTCGCCATGGATAGGATTCCGCGCTTATCGTGCTTCAGGCTGGGGTGAAATTCATCGCCGAATTTGTAGCCGGGTCCGCCCACGCCTGTGCCGGTTGGGTCGCCGCCCTGCGCCATGAAGTTGTCGATCACGCGATGGAAGATCACGTCATCATAGAATCCCTCGCGCGAGAGGAAGACGAAATTGTTCACGGTCTTCGGAGTTTTATCCGCGAATAATTCGATCACCATCGTGCCTTTATCGGTATCCATGTGAGCTTTGTATTTTTTCTTCGGGTCGATCTGCATTGCGGGTGGGGCGGACCATTGTTTTGCCATGTTCTCTCCTTGGTTTGAAATTGGGCGGACAGGTCGGTCCGCCTTCCGGTTGTTATTTTAACAACGCTTCGATGCGCGCCACAACCATGTCCATTGCGGCGGTGTTGAAGCCGCCTTCGGGGATGATGACATCGGCGTAGCGTTTGGATGGTTCGACAAATTCAAGGTGCATCGGGCGTACGGTTGTCTGGTATTGGGCGATGACCGATTCGGTCGTGCGGCCCCGTTCGTGAATGTCGCGTTCAAGGCGGCGGATGAAGCGCAGGTCGGCATCGGTATCGACGAATATTTTTACGTCGAACATGTTTCGCAATCTGGCTTCGGTGAAAATGAGGATGCCTTCCACGAGGATGACGTTTCGCGGCTGGACGGTGAAGGTCTGGTCGGTGCGCCGGTCGGTGGCGAAATCATATACGGGGACGGCGACAGGTTTCCCGTCCCGGAGCGAGGCGATGTGGTCGATCAGCAGGTCCGTCTCAAGCGAGTTGGGGTGGTCGAAGTTGATCTCTGCCCGTTGCACGGGCGGGAGTCCGCTCAAGTCCTTATAGTACGAGTCGTGTTGCAGGAAGGCGATCCGGTCATGACCGACCCGTTGGAGGATGGTCTGTGCTACGGTGGTTTTTCCGGAGCCTGATCCGCCGGCGATGCCGATGACAAGATGGTCCGGAGACTTCATAGGCTCGATTATACGTGATTCTACGATGTTTCTGATTGTTAGGTATAATATTCGGCGAAGCGCAAATGAAGAAAAGAAATCGAGGAACCTGCTTTGGCGTTCAACCCGATTAATTGGCTGCTGGGCTTATTTTCACTGGATATTGCAATTGACCTGGGAACCGCGAATACCTTGGTGAACGTGCGCGGCAAGGGGATTGTCATTAACGAGCCTTCGTGGGTGACGATCGATAAGCGCCTGCGTCAGCCTCTTGCGATCGGCCTGGAAGCGAAAGAGATGGTCGGGCGCACACCGGGCAACGTGGCGGTCGTGCGCCCGTTGCGTGATGGCGTGATCTCTGAATTCGACATCACTCAGGTAATGCTGGAGTATTTCATCGGGCGTGTCCATGAACAGAATATTGTGCCCCTTCCTCGTCCGCGGGTGGTGGTGGGGATTCCCACCGGCGTAACCGAGGTGGAAAAACGCGCCGTGTACGACGCGGTGATGGCTTCTGGCGCGCGCGCGGCATACATGATCGAAGAACCGATCGCGGCGGCGCTGGGGGCGGGCTTGCCGATCGGCGAGATCCGCGGGAGCATGGTCGTCGATATCGGCGGCGGCACCACCGAAGTGGCGGTGATGTCGATGAGCGGGGTGGTGGCGTCGCGGTCGCTGCGCGTGGCTGGCGATGAGATGGACCAGGATATCGTGCAATATTTGCGCAACAAATACAATCTGCTCGTGGGCGAAGGGGTGGCGGAGCAGATCAAATGGAAGATCGGTTCGGCGTATCCGCTTCAACCGGAAAAGACCATGGAAGTGCGCGGGCGCAACCTCGTTACCGGCTTGCCGGAAAGCATCGAGATTTCATCGGTTGAAATGCGAGAGGCGTTGGCGGGGTCAGTGCAGGTGATCGTGGATACGATCCGCGACGCGCTGGATGAAATTCCGCCTGAGATCGTCGCCGATCTGATGGACACGGGTATCTGCCTCGCCGGTGGCGGCGGACTCTTGCAGGGACTTGCCGACCGTCTTACCGATGAGCTAAAGTTACGCGTGTGGGTGGCAGAGGACCCGTTGACTTGTGTGGCGCGCGGCGCGGGCATGGTATTTGAGGATTTCGATAATCTCAGCCGGTATCTTGTCGGCCTTGAGCGTGGAAGCACGCGGCATCGCGGATAACCGTTAAAATAGATCGTCGAAATTCGATGAGTCTGACTGCCGCGCTTTAACCTTTGGCATGAGAAACATTTTTTCACGCACGCTTCAAACAACGATCGTTTTTTTGGTCGTGGGAGGGGTGATTGCGCTTGCGCTGGGGGGGTATTTCAGTTCCGCAGCGAACGTATTCACAGGGTCGCTGATCAATTTGCAGACGTGGTTTTCCTCCCGCTTCGTGGCGGTGCAGGAATTTTTGACCGCGCCGCGCGATGTCGCGTCCCTGCGGGCGCGCAACGCGGAGCTTGAAGCCGAAGTGGCGGAATTGCAGGCGCAGGTGATTCAACTGCAACAAAGGGTCGGCGAGACGGAGATCCTTGCCGCGTTGGTGGACTTCTCGCGCGCTAATCCGGAGAATACTTACAAAGCCGCGGCGGTGATTGGGCGAGACCCGAGCCCGTTTTTGCATTACGTCATTATCAACCGCGGCTCGAACGATGGAATTTTGCGCGGCATGCCGGTGGTGACGAATCAGGGGTTGGTCGGGCGCGTGGATGCCGTCATTGCCGATGCGGCGCGCGTTCAACTGATCACAGACCCGTCGTCCAACGTGAACGTGCGACTGCAAAACGCAGAGACCGACGCGTCGCTCGTCGGCTCGGTGACGGGCGATCTCGCGCTTGAACTGATTCCGCAGGAAACCACTGTGGAAGCCGGCGACCTCGTTCTCACCTCAGGGTTGGGCGGTGGATATCCTCCAGATCTGATTGTCGGGCAGGTAATCAACATCCGCACCCGCGATTTCGACCTGTTCCAGCAAGCCACCGTCCAGCCGGTGGTGGATTTCAACCGGTTGCAGATCGTCCTTGTCATTGTCAACTTTACGCCGGTGGATATCACTCCGCTCTTCCCCAACCCATAATCCATGCGTGAGCTCCTTGCAATTCCGGTCTTAATCCTGGCTGTCGTCCTGCAGTCCTCGATCGTGAGCCGTATTCCACTCCTTTCAGGTGTTGGGGCCGAAGGCCGGGAGGATTGCGCCCCGCCCTGATCCGTTCCACAACGAGAGGTTTTCCGAGTATGGAAGAGAAGGCCAGAGAAGTCCTTAAGATCTGCCCCCCTCCCTCTCCGTAAGATCCGTCAATCCG
>CAYPCK010000157.1:0-5892 GCA_964409185.1 uncultured Anaerolinea sp.
CATCGTCGCCATGGAAAATGCCCGGCTGTACGCGGACTTGCGCGAATACGTGCGCCGCGTGGAGGAATCACAACAGGCGCTCCTGCGCGCGGAGAAAATGGCGGCGGCGGGCAGGCTCACCGCGTCCATCGCGCACGAGGTGAACAACCCCCTGCAATCGGTGCAGAATTGCCTGCATCTCGCCGGGCGTGAGGACGTCCCCGCCGAAAAGCGGAAAGAATATTTCGACCTTGCCCGCACCGAACTCGACCGCCTGATGAAGACCATGCAACGCATGCTGGATTTCTACCGCCCCGGCGCGTCGCGCGTCGAGGAGGTGGACATCCTTGAATTGCTCAACCACGTGATCAACCTTACTTCGCAACAACTCAGCCAGCGTAACATCCAGTTGACCACCGACCTGCCCGAGTCGCTCCCGACCCTCTACGTGGTGAGCGGGCAGATCCAGCAGATCTTTTTCAACCTCATCCTCAACGCCCTCGACGCAATGACTTCCGGCGGCGAGCTGCGCATCACCGCGCGGGCAAAGCACCGCGGCATCGAATTAACCTTCGCGGATAACGGTCCCGGCATTCCCGAAGCCCAGCGCAACAATATCTTCGAGCCGTTCTTCAGCACCAAGGATGGAGGCACCGGACTGGGTCTCACAGTGAGTTACAATATCGTCACCGCCCACGGCGGCACGCTCGACCTCGTGGAACGCGACGAGCCGGGCGCGTGCTTCCGATTATTTTTACCGTTGGGAGATAAGCAATGAGTGCGTCATTGCGAGGAGAGGCGCGACGCGGCAATCTCGCGTGTTCAAATAAACATTCATTTCATGGGAGTTGAACAATGAAATCAAACATTTTGGTCGTGGACGACGAACCGGTAGCGCGACAATCCATGACGGACATTCTCCGCCTCGAGGGGTTCGCCGTCAACTCGGTGCCGAACGGGCAGGCGGCAATCGAATTCGTCCGCACGCACCCGGTCGAGTTGATGATCGTGGACCTGCGCATGCCCGGCATGGACGGGTTGGAGGTCGTGCAGGTGGTGAACCAGATTTCCCCGGAGACAGAGATCGTGCTTCTCACGGCGTTCGCGACGACCGAGTCGGCGATCCAAGCGTTGCGTCTGCGCATCCACGATTATTTGCTCAAGCCCGCCTCGCCCACGCAGGTGATCGCCAGCGTGAAGAAGGGACTCTCGCGCCGCGATGCGCGTTTGAAGGCGCGCGGCGGAAACGCATCCAACGAAGTGGACGAGGGCAATGCCGAGTTCAACCTGAAGGACGGCACGTACATTGACCTGTCGCGGCGGCTGATTCGCAAAAAGGATAACGTCATCCACCTCACCCCCGCCGAGGGACGCCTGCTCCGTGTGCTGATCGAAAACCCGGGGCGCGTCTACTCGCACCGCGAACTGGTCCTGCTCGTGCAGGGCTACGACACCTCCCAGCGTGAAGCGCCCGAAATTTTGCGCCCGCTCGTCAGCCGCCTGCGCCACAAGATCGAACCCTTCCCCGCCCTCTCCGACCGCATCGTGAGCGTGCGCGGCACGGGGTATTTGTATGAGGGTGATAAGTAATAGATGGAACACCACAGTCGCCTTCACAGGTTTATAATTGGTCGCAATGGCAAAGCCTTCCAAAATCCTATCAAAGGTTCTCGCTGGCTCGAAGAATATCAGGTTTTCTGATTTCATTGACATGGTTGAAGGATTTGGATTTAAACTTTCACGCGTGAGCGGAAGTCATCACATTTTCATCCACCCAAGAGTCAAAGAACTGGTCAATTTGCAGGAAGTTAATGGTCAGGTAAAACCATATCAGATCAAACAATTCATCAGCCTCGTTGAACGCTACGATCTGACACTGGAGGAAGAATGAAAGATTATCACATCAATATATTCTATAGCGCGGAAGATGAGGGGTATATTGCCGATATTCCAGACCTTGAGCATTGCTCTGCCTTTGGAGAAACACCAGAGCAGGCTCTTGCCGAAGCGCTGGTCGCGAAACGCGCCTGGTTGGAAGCGGCACAAGCAGAAGGAAAACATATTCCCGAACCACGCTACCGCCCTGCAATTTATCAACTTCCCGTTGCGGCATAATGCAATTCAGCGCGAAGTATAAAATTTTGCGCCCGCTCGTCAGCCGCCTGCGCCACAAGATCGAGCCCTTCCCCGCCCTCTCCGACCGCATCGTCAGCCTGCGCGGCACGGGGTATTTGTATGAAGGTGATAAGTAACTCACCGTACGCAGGTTATGCCTTTCAGTCAGGCTTCAAGTCCAATTTGACCGCTGACTGCGGACGACGATCTTACTCCTCCGCCGCCTCGACAAACTTCCTGAACAAATTCCTCGTCACCTGTTGATCTGTCAGCCATTCGGGGTGCCATTGCACAGCTAAGCCAAACGGATGATCGGGTAACTCCACGGCTTCCACCAACCCATCGGGGGCATGTCCCGCCACGCGGAGCGCGGGGGCGATATCCTTGAGTCCCTGATGGTGATGGCTGTTGACCCGCAGGATGGGTTCGCCAAACACGTCGGCAAAGCGAGTCCCTTCTTCGATCTTCACCTGATGGACAAGCGTGTGCCGCATATTGCCGGGGTACGAGTGATCGAGCGCGTTCGGGAATTGGTCGGGCAGGTGCGTGTACAACGTCCCGCCGAGGGCGATGTTGACGACCTGGCATCCACGGCAGATACCGAGGAACGGCTTACCATCGTCAACCACGGCACGCGCCAACTTCAATTCGATGGCGTCGCGCTCAGGCTCCACGTCCGCGATGCGGGGATGCGCTTCGCCGGGGAAATGGTCGAGGGCGATGTCGCCGCCGCCGGAGAGGAGGATACCGTCCAGTTTGGCGTACAGCGCGTCCCAGCCGTCGTCCGCAATCAGTGACGGAATCAACACAGGCACGCCGCCCGCCTGATGGATGGCATTGGCGTATGCCTGTTGCAGGACGATGCGCGTCTGCCCGAATTCGTTGTTGGAAAGATTGGTGGTGATGCCGATGAGTGGTTTCATATCCCCTATTGTAAAAGACCTCACAGGTTTTCGCAAAGCGCCTGCGAGGTCTGATCCAGTTGATTAACTCAAGTTGTTACATTTATAAAAAGGGACGTGTCACCCTGAGGGAGCGGTCTTCAGCGACCGAAGGGTCTCGAATGAGCCTGTTCGAGATGCTTCGGGGCAAAGAACGCCCCTCAGCATGACACAACTAGAGGAGGGCGGCAACTTGTCGGGTTAATTATCGAACTTCTGCTTGAGGCGGGCAGATTTGCCGGTGCGCCCGCGCATGAAGTACAACTGCGCGCGGCGGACTTTGTTATGGCGTTCGACCACGACCTTATCCACACGCGGCGAGCGGAGCAGGAAGGTGCGCTCCACGCCCACGCCGTTGGACGCCACGCGGCGGACGGTGATGGACTCCTCGGTGCCGCCCTTGCGGAAGCGGATGACCGTCCCTTTGAATTCCTGGATGCGTTCGCGGTCGCCTTCCTTGATCTTCACATGGACGTTGACCGTATCGCCAGCCTGCATGGCGGGCACTTTTTCATTTTTTTTGGCTTCGAGAGCCTTCAAGATGTTCGACATGTCGACGTTCTTCCTTACGTTTGAATGGGTTCACTCTTCGAGCGACGGCGCATTATAGCATGCATCTTTTGAACCTACAACCCCGTTTGCAAAAATAATACTCAGCCATGGATTACACGGATTTTCGCTGATTTTTCTTTTTTAATCCGTGCAAATCCGCGAAACTTGTACTGAGCCTGCCGAAGTATCAGTGGCTAAAAAGCGTTATCCATATTTCCGTATCGCCAGCACGGCGTTATGTCCGCCGAAACCGAAGGCATTACTGATGGCGAGATCGACCTTCTTCTCGCGCGCCTTGTTGGGGATGAAATCGAGATCGCATTCAGGATCAGGCGTCTCGTAGTGAATCGTCGGCGGCAGGATACCCTCGCGCACCGCTTTCACGCAGAAGATCGCCTCGAGGGCGCCGGTCGAACCCAGCATGTGCCCGGTCATCGATTTGGTGGACGAAATGGGGATTTTATACGCGAGTTCGCCGAACGCGGCTTTGACCACCCGCGTCTCCGATTTATCGTTGAGCGGCGTCCCCGTCCCGTGAGCGTTGATGTAGCCCACCTCGTCCACATTCGCGCCCGCCGAACGGAGCGCCATGCGTATGGCGGCGGCTCCGCCCTCCCCTTGTTCATGAGGCGCGGTGATGTGATAAGCGTCCGCTGTCGCGCCGTAGCCGGCAAGTTCCGCGTAGATCTGCGCGCCGCGCGCCTTGGCGTGCGATTCCGTTTCCAGCACCAACAACGCCGCGCCTTCGCCCATCACCAACCCATCGCGATTCTTGTCGAACGGCTGGGGCGTCCTTGAATAATCGCCATCCCGGCGCGACATCGCGCCGACCCGGTCGAAAGCGCCGACGCCGACGGAACAAATCGTCGCTTCCGACGCCCCCGCCAGAGCGGCATCGATCATGCCGGCTTTCAGCATCAAGAACGCTGTGCCGATTCCGTCGGACCCCGATGCGCATGCCGAAGCGACAGACATGGATGGACCTTTGATCTGATAGTCAATCGCAGTGTGTCCCGCCGCGCCGTTCGCCATCAACATGGGAATGAGAAAGGGACTGATCCGGCGCGGTCCCTCCTTCATGTTGGTCATCACCGCATCCTCGAGTGACAGGATGCCCCCGATCGCGGACGACAAAATAATGCCGACGCGACCTGCGTTTCCCTCGTGAATTGGCAAGCCCGAATCCTGCAACGCCTCTTTCACCGCCGCCGCGGCAAGATGCTCGAAGCGGTCGCGCCGCCGCGCCTCTTTGGCGTCCATGTAATTCTCCGGCTTGAAGTTCTTGACCTCGGCGGCAAAATGAACGTTGTGCGCCGAAGAATCGAACAGCGTGATCGGACCCACCCCCGAAACGCCGTTGATCAAATTCTCCCACGTTTCGCCCACCGTCAGCCCCAACGGGTTGACCGTCCCCATGCCTGTGATGACAACTTTTTCCATTAATTCCTCTTCGATAAAATCTCAAGCAGTAGAACACTGGAGATCTAAACTCGTGACGGTGTGAACAAAGTCCGCTTCGATTCCCCCTTGCATCTGCTCCTCTGTGGGAGGCGGCGACCACACTTACTCCCCCGCCTTCGGGATGTACTCTCCCTCCACCCAAAATTCCCCGTCTGGGCTGACCTCTTTTTTCCAGATTGGCACAATTTCTTTCAAACGGTCAATGCCATACCGCGCCGCATCAAACACGCCCGTATCGCGGTGCGCGGCAGTACAAGCGATCAACACCGTTGGCGTTTTCGGGTAGAGTTTGCCGATGCGCTGGATGATGGCGATCCCCTCGACCACGGGCCACCTCGCGCGGATCTCGTTCGCCACTTGTTCCATCTTCGCTTCCGCCATCGGAATATACGCTTCGTATTCGAGATACTCGGTCTCGTGCGCCTCGCCGCGGGACGTTTCGCCTCGCACCATGCCGGTGAAAATTGCCGCCGCACCCGTGGAAGTCAGCGTGATTTTTGCAAGCAAGTCGTTCAGGTCAATTTCGTCTTCGGTAATTGCAAAAACGGTTGGAAAATTTGTAGGTTGCATGTTGAAGATTATCCACCCGACACCGGCGGGAACATGCCGATTTCGGCATTTGGCGGGACAATCGCCTCGTCGAAGGCATATTCACGGTTGATCGTGATCAACACCGATTTCATGGATTCTTTCACTTTCGGGTATTCCCCGGCAAGGCGATCCTTCAGCCCCTGAATCGTCAGGTCGGAGGGAATTTCCAATTCAAGCGATTTGGTCCCCATGCGTTCGCGGATGGTGGCGAAGAACAACACCTTGACTTTATTCATTGATCACATCCCCGCTT
>CAYPCK010000158.1:0-5841 GCA_964409185.1 uncultured Anaerolinea sp.
GGATGGCTCGGCTTTGAAGCCAGCCTTTTTGAACATGTTCTTGATCGAGCCGAGGTTGCCGACGCCGTAGTCCACGATGACGATCATGCGTACACCCTCCGTTTTTCGCGAAACAACTGCATCAACCGCGCGGCTTGCACGTAAATCCATGCGAGGTGAAGTTGGTCGTTATCACCATTCCGAATCGCAACGGATAAATCCTCCGCCACTTTCTTCCCATCCCAGATCGCAGACTGTTGGAACTCCGCGCTATGGACGACATCGCGGATAAATTCCTGCGCGCGCGGCGAGGTCCACGCTTCGGCGAGGTTGGGGAAGCCGAGTTTGCGCGTGCGCGTACGAATTGACTCGGGCAGGATGCCTTTCAACGCGTCCCTGAGAATCCGCTTGGTGAAGCCCGAACCAATTTTGGCGGAGGAGGGAAGCGAGAAGACGAAGCAGGCGAGTCGCCAATCCATGAACGGCGAGCGGACTTCGACTCCGTGCGCCATCGAGAGCCGGTCGAAGTCGCGCAGGTTCATCGGTAGTTGCGTGAAGTGATAATCCACGTACAGCGATTTGAACAACGCGTCGCGGTCTTTGATGAGCGGCATATCATGTTCATACGCGGATGATGTGAATTCAGCCACAGGTTGCATGAGCCAGGGCTGCTGATTCGCTTTCGTCATTTTCGAGAACAACGCCTGCGCACTTTTGATGTAAAACTGGTTTTGCGGAAAAAGTTCCAAGCCTTTCATGATGGCGACCACATCACGCGTTCGGCGAATTGAAAATTTTGAGATCGAATCTTTGAACGCGGCGGTCACGTGCCACGGATAGCCGCCCAGCAGTTCATCGCCGCCGTGCCCGTCAATGGTGACGACGACGTTATTTTCGCGTTGATGTTTATGCACCAGCCACGGACCGAGATGGATGTCGGAAATTTCCTCGTATTGAAAGAGAATGTCATCGAAGTGATTCAGATATAAATCCGAGTTGCCCGCGCAATAGATCGGCGTGACGCCTGTCTGTTTGGTGACTTCGTCTGCGTATTTGCGTTCGTCAATCACCGCGCCGGGGTAGGTCATGATGAACGCCTTCTGCCAATCGTGGGCAAGTCGGTCGGAGGCGTCCGTCGTGTCCCGGATGTGGGTCATGCCGCACAGGATGGAACTCGAATCGAGCCCGCCGCTCAAGGCTGTTCCAATCGGGACGTCGCTCCTCATGCGGATGCGGCACGCGTCGAGAAACAGTTCGCGGAAGTGTGCAACTTGATCGTCATAGTTTTGCGGGACAGTTTCCAAGTGGTCGAGCGTGTTCCACCAGCGGCGAATTTTCGGCGTTTCGCCTTGTCGCAGTGTGAGGCAATGTCCGCCCAGCAGGTGATTCAACCCCTTCAACATGCAACGCTCGTCGCCTTCGATCAGGCGTTCGTCCGTCAATGCCAGCGCAACCATCGTCGGGTCGAACTCTGCCTCGAACCAATCCAGCGCGAGGAAGGCTTTCATCTCGGAAGCGAACGCAAAATGATTTGCATCGTAGTGATAGATCATCGGCTTGACGCCGAAGCGGTCGCGCGAAACGAAAAGTTTTCGCTCCTCAGAATCCCAGATCGCCAGCGCCCACATGCCGTTGAATTTCAACTGGCAATCCTCGCCCCAGTGATGGTAGGCGGTGAGGATGACTTCGGTGTCTGACTCCGTTTTGAATTGATACCCCAATCCCGCCAATTCTTTTTTCAACTCAAGGAAGTTATACATCTCGCCGTTGAAGACGATCCAATATCGCCCATCAGCATACGACATGGGCTGGCGTCCGCCGTCGGATGTGTCAATGATCGCGAGGCGGCGGTGTCCGAGTCCGAGATTCGATTTGGAATCAATATAAATGTCGCTCCCATCCGGTCCACGGTGGGCGAGGGAATCAATGAAGTTTTTTAATTCCTCCGGCGAAACGGGGTCGCCGTTGAGGTTCCACAGTCCTGCAATGCCGCACATGGTTAATTCGCTTTCTCTCTGATCGAACGCAATCGTTCGGCAAACGCCGCGTAATTTGCGTCCGCATTATATCGTTCCAGCCAGACCTTTCGGCTTTCCTGGCGCATATTCGAAGTCGCTTGCGGGTGATCGAGCAACGTGAGGATTGAATCCGCGATAACCTGCGGGCTGGGATTCTCATTCAGCAAGATCCCGTTTCGTTCGCCGACGATTTCTTTGTTCCCGCCGACGGAGGTGGCAATC
This sequence comes from uncultured Anaerolinea sp., assembly GCA_964409185.1. Lineage (GTDB taxonomy): Bacteria > Chloroflexota > Anaerolineae > Anaerolineales > Villigracilaceae > Defluviilinea. The sequence continues at coordinate 2,220 of CAYPCK010000158.1, forward strand.
ACTGGAATGCCGCAACTCACCGCCTCCATCACCGCCACCGGCGTCCCCTCGGTTTCGCTCGCGTTGATGAAGACATCTGCCGGGTTGTCACGATAGAAAGACATCAATGCATCCTTGCTTGTGTACCCCGGTAAAAAACCTTTCGCGTTGGGAGGAAACGATTCATCCGCCATTTTCTGTAATTCCAATCTTCTTGCGCCATTGCCGATGTGCGTCCACTCGAACCGCTGGCGCGGGTTTTGCACAGCGGCAGTCCGAATCCCTTCGAGGATTCGATCCACGCGTTTGACCGGTTCCAGCATGGAACACGAGACAACACGAAACACGCCATCGGTGGAGGGGTGATTCGCAAACCCCGGGTCGGTCACCCCGAGCAAGGCACTCTCGTAACGGGAGGAATATTCGGGGTAGCGTTCTTTCAAATAGCGCAGACCAGCCTCCGAGTCCGGGAAGAGGCGGTTTAACAATGAAAGCGCGAGCGGACGGAGGGGCCAGTACGGCGGGGTGTAATAATATTCCTCATACAAGTCGTATCCATGCACGCGCGAAACAAGGCGAATCTGTGGATGCTTTCTTTTCACCAACCCAATGCCCAGCGCCGCCTGATCGAACCAATAGGTATAAAAAATACAGTCAGCGGGGTTCACGGCGTTTTTTGAGATCCAATCCAGCGTCCAATCGCGGGTCAACTGCGCGCCGACGACATACGCGGCGAGGCGTTTGACCGCTTGCGGATACAACAACAAGGATGGGCGGGAGAGGATGTCCATGAAAAATAAACGCGAACATAGAACACGGGCAATAGCAGTGAGCGGATTCGCTGCGTCCAGTTTTGCCGCGTAACTCTCGTCCAACTCCACCGAGGCGGGAATGGATAGACGGTCGCCCGCGCGCTTGCGCGGAACCAGCACCACGCGATCAAACCTCTTCCGCAGGTAAACGATCTCGGTATCGAGAAACGTTTGCTCCGCCCCGCCATCGAACGGGTAGGAGGCTGTGAACAACAACAGGGTGGTCAACCGGCATCTCCCGGCAAAAAGTCTGCGCGATGCGCGGTGAACTTTTCCATCGCCGTTTCATAGTCGTCGTGACGTCCGATATCCAGCCAGTATCCGTCAAACTCGTACACATTCACTTTTTGATTCGCTTTGAGCAAACGCAAAACCAGTTCAGGCAGGTCGAGTCGCTTCCCGCGTTCGATGAAATTGAGGATGCCGGGCTCGAAGATGTAGATGCCTGTGCTGACCGCGTAGTGATAGACCGGCTTTTCGATGTAATCCTTCACCCAGCCATCCTGCGACTCGATCACGCCGAGGTCAATTTTTATGTCGCGGCGATACGAAGCTAGCGTGGCGATCGCGCCGCGTTCCTTGTGGTACTTCCACATCGCGGAATAATCCAGCGTGGAGAGCAGGTCGCCGTTCATTACCAGAAACGTTTCGATCAAATTTGCGACAAGCGCAATTGGACCTGCCGTGCCGAGCGGTTCCTCTTCACGTGAATAATCGATTTTAAGTCCAAACTTTTCGCCGTTACCACAGTATGCCATGAGCAATTCGGCAAGATGACCGACCGCCAGCGTAACATCCTTGAATCCATGATGCGCGAGTTGACGGAGGACGATCTCGAGAATCGGCATGTCGCCGATGGGCATCAACGGCTTGGGCAGGACGGTTGTGTACGGGGCAAGGCGGGTGCCTTTGCCGCCGGCAAGAATTACGGCTCTCATGGTTTTTTCAAACCGCGTACTCGTCAGGCTTATACAGGTCAAGATGAGATTTGATCCATTCGATGGTGCGGCGCAAGCCCTCTTCCAGCGAGACGCGAGGTTGCCAGCCGATCAACTCTTTTGCCTTCTGGTTCGATGCCCACAATTTCATCACTTCGCTTTTTCCCGGGCGGACGCGCTGTGGGTCGGCAACCAGTTTTGGAGATTTGCCAAGGATACCGAAGATTTTTTCGGCAAGATCGCCGATGCGGATGGTGTTGTCGTTGCCGAGGTTGATTTCTTCACCGAGCACATTGTCGGCGGAGGCAACGCGCAGGAACCCCTCAACGGTATCCGCAACGAAGGTGAAATCGCGCGATGGTTCGAGGCTCCCCAATTTCACTTCGTCGCGCGTCAGCGCCTGCGTGATGATCGTGGGAATCACCGCCCGCGCCGATTGCCGCGGACCAAACGCATTGAACGGGCGCAACGTGACCACCGGCACTTCGAATGAACGATAAAAACTTTCCGCAATACGATCCGCGCCGATCTTGCTTGCCGAGTAAGGGGATTGTCCCTGAAACGGATGCTTCTCGTCAATCGGCACATACTGCGCCGTGCCGTACACTTCGCTCGTCGAAGTATGCACAATGCGCCGCACTCCAAAATCGCGCGCCGCCATCAACACGTTCAACGTGCCCAGGATGTTCACGTCCACCACCTCGCGCGGGTTCACGTACGAATACGGGATGGCAATCAACGCGCCGAGGTGAAACACTGTATCCACACCCTGCACGGCTTTACGCACGGCTTCATTGTCGCGCAAGTCGCCTTGCATAATTTCGAGCTGCGAGAACACATCAGCGGGAATTAACTTCAACATCCCCGGGTCGTTGCGCGAGTTGTAGCGGACGAACGCGCGCACATTCGCGCCCTCAGCGACAAGCCGCTCCACCAAATGGCTGGCGATGAACCCGCCCGCGCCCGTGACCAACACATGTTTACCCTGCCAATCCATATTCACTCCAATTCCTTGACTCGCTCGCGCCAGTCGTTCAATAAATCCAACAGCGATTTTTTCAAACCGATTCGCGGACTCCACTTTGTGGCGTCCATCAACTTCCTCGCGCTCCCGATTTGGATCGGGACATCGTTCTTTTGAATTTTTGCGGGATCCACAACCGCTTCGACCCGCACCTCCGCCTGCTTCAACAAAATGGACAGGCACTCGCCAATGGAGACGGGCCGCCCCGCGCAGACGTTATAAATCTCTCCGGGGTTGCCCTTCCTCGCGATCAGTTCATACGCGCGGGCGGCATCTCGCACATCCACAAAATCGCGTTTTGCCTCGAGGTTGCCTGTAGAAATCACCGAAGGCTTGCCGGACTTTTCGGCAAGCGCGATCTGCCGCGCAAACGCGGAACAAGCCATCTCCGCCGAGAGACCCGGTCCCAGCAGATTGAACGCGCGGACGCCGGTCACTCGCAGTCTGTAGGCGTGAAAATATCGAAGCGCAACCATCTCCTGCGCGGCTTTACTCAAGGCGTAACGCGTCTGCGGTTTCAGCTCCGTTTTTTCGGTGATCGGTTTGCGACCGTTGCCGGAGCCATACACCGCGCTCGAACTGGCAACGATCACGGTTGGCGACAAACCCGAAGCCACGATCGCATCCATCAACGAGATCGTCCCGAATACGTGAGTCTTGTACAGTTCCTCATGCGAATCTGATTTCAAGATGCCTGCAAGGTGAAACACCGCATCCGGCGCGGATTTTTTCACAGCCTCTTCGATGGCGTTCGAGCCCGAAAGATCGCCCGAATAAAATTCACAATCCACGCGCGGCGGGCGGATATCGTATCCCGCGACCTGCCACCCTTTTTCAACAAGGTGACGTGCAAGATGGTCGCCGACGAA
>CAYPCK010000159.1:0-5835 GCA_964409185.1 uncultured Anaerolinea sp.
ATACCCCCTTGCTCCGCGCGAATCACCTTCAAAGCGAATTAGGTCTCACGAACCTTTTTATCAAGGACGAAAGCGGGAATCCGACCGGCTCGTTCAAAGCGCGCGGGCTTGCGGCGGCAATTTCGAAAGCAAAAGAACTTGGCGTCAAGAAAGTCATCATCCCCACCGCCGGGAATGCCGGCGGGGCGATGGCGGCATACGCCGCGCGCGCGGGGATGAAAGCGCACATCGTCATGCCGAGAGACACCCCTCGCGCCAATATCGAAGAAAGCCGCATGGTCGGCGCGGAGGTGGAACTCGTGGATGGATTGATCAGCGACGCGGCAAAACTGGTGGGTGAAAAAGCGCGCGCCGAAGGCTGGTTCGATGTCTCCACCTTCAAAGAGCCGTATCGCGTGGAGGGTAAAAAGGTGATGGGATATGAACTCGCTGAAGCCTTCGAGTGGGAATTGCCCGATGTCATCCTCTACCCCACCGGCGGCGGGACGGGACTGGTGGGCATGTGGAAGGCATTTGCCGAACTCGAAGAATTGGGCTGGCTCGAAAACACAAAACGCCCGCGTATGGTTTCGGTGCAGGCAGACGGGTGCGCTCCGGTCGTCAAAGCGTTCAACGCCAACGCCGCCTCGTGTGAGTTTTGGACGAACGCGCAAACCATCGCCTCTGGCTTGCGCGTGCCAAAAAGCTTCGCCGACCATGTCATCTTGCGGGATATTTACGACAGTCACGGGACAGCCATCGCCGTGAGCGACGACGCGATTTTGGAATCGCAACGTCAACTTGCGCGCGCGGAGGGAATTTTTTCCGCTCCCGAGGGCGCGGCGACGCTTGCCGCGTTGAAAGAATTAATTTCTCGGGGATGGGTTCAGAAAGAGGAAAAAATTGTTTTGTTCAATACCGGGTCGGGATTGAAGTATCTGGACAACAAGAATTAATCCAACTCTCGCACGAACGGATTACTCCTCTTCTCCTCCCCCACCGTCGTTTCGGATCCATGACCAGGCAACAAACGCGTATCCGCGGGCAAGGTAAAAACTTGCTCGCGGATGCTTTTTTCGAGCGTGTTCCAATCTCCGCCGGGCAGGTCGGTGCGGCCCACGGAACCGGCAAAGATCAGGTCGCCGCACAAACAAGTTCGGGCTGAGGGAACGTTGAGGATACAGTGACCGGGCGTATGTCCCGGCGTGAAGCGGATTTCAAACTCCACACCGCCGAGTTTCATTTTCATCCCATGCACGAAATCAATCGTCGGTTCGGGACCGGGGTCAATATCAAACCCGAAGAACGCGCCTCCGCCGCCCGCGCGCCAGAGAACGTGATCGTTGGGATGCAACGCGACTAGCGGCAATGGGTTGAGGGCATCGGCAATTGCCGCCGCGCCGCCGATGTGGTCGAAGTGCGCGTGCGTGTACCATAAGTGTCCAATACGCCAGCCGTGTTTTTGCGCGGCTTGCAAAATAAGGTGACCGTCCCATGAGGGATCAATGACGGCGGCTTCTTTAGTCTCGGAATCGGCAACGAGGTAGGCATTGGTCTGCGCGGGACCGAGGGTGAAGGAAACGATTTCAAGCATGGAGCAATCTCCGCGGGACGATCGCGCTGACGAGAACTGAGACGGCGATTAATACAAGCGCAAGAGGATAGATCAAAAACGGATCGCTCTCATAAATGAATCCAGCCAGCGGCGGGGCAACAATGAAGATGATCGCATAGATCGTTTCCATCACGCCATAAGTGAGTCCCATTTGCGATTGATGAACGAGGGAACGCGCCTGCGCCATCGCCAGCGGGCGCGCGGCGCGAAAACCGCCGAGTAAAAAATATCCAAGCGCTAGGATTGGCGCGCCCATCCCGCGCCAGATGATCCACGCGAAGGCGGCGACCATCACCTGCGCAAAGACAAACCCAAGATGCGGTTTGAAGCGACTCAACGCGAGCGCGAGGATCGCGTTCCCCAACGCTCCCATCGCAAAGACAACACCGATGTTGGAAAGCGACATATCGCGCACATCCGCCAAAAAGTTCGGCGTGAGCGGTTGGGCGAGATACATGGCAAAGACAGCAAACGCCACAACGCCTAGAAAACTTTTCAAGCGCGTGTTATTCAACAGAGTCAGCGGCGGCGCTTTGGGGTCATGATGGTCAACCGGTTGGTCTTGAATCAACAGAATGAAGAAGGTCGAAAGCACGAACATGCCGGCCGCTACAAAATATACGGCGCGCAGACCGTAGCGATCGCCGATCCAGCCGCCGGTGATGGGTCCAAGCACCATGCCCATGTTGAACGTGGCGGTTGTCATCGCAAGCGCCGTGCCCACGGACCAATTTCCGCGCGCGGCGGTGACGTAACTTCCGAGCGGCGAGGCAACGAACGCGGTTAACCCATAGCCCATCATCCCGGCGATGAACAGCGGCAATTCACGCGCGATCGCCATGATCACCGTCGAGACAAGACCCGTGAACCACGCAAACACAAGCAACGGTCGGCGTCCGATGCGGTCTGCCAGCCTGCCCGCCGGTATGTGCGTGACCGCCATCGCCGCGCCGAACGCCCCGAGGATAAAGCCGATCTGTTGTTCACTGCTTCCCAATTGCTGGAGATAAATGGGTTGAAAGTTGAAAAACATGCCTTCGCCGAATCCCCAGGTAAGCAGGGCGAGGGCGACAAAGATTAGATTGCGATTCAATCCGTTCCTCCGATTCGTCCGATGAATTCATACACTGCTTCAAACACTTGATGACGAGCCGCGTCTTTCGTGACCACGTGACCCGACCCGCTGACGTACAGTTTTGTCTTGTCCGACGCGTTCACGAGCGCGGCGTGGATGTGTTCCATGTTTTCAGGCAAAATATATTTGTCGTCCCGGGAATGCAGGAGCATCACCGGCACGCGGATATCCGGCAGGGCGGCGCGCATGTCAGCCAATAAATCCCTTAACTCTGCCGTCGAATACACGGGGTTCTGCGGGTACGAGACCTGCTCGTGGAACGAATTCTGGTCGAACCATCCGCTCCCGGGCTTGCCCTTCCCCTTGGGTTGAAATTTCCTCAACCTGCTGAAGGCGCGCAGGAACCACGATGGATAATCGACCGGTAAGCCGTACGGGGTGGAGAGTGCCGCGACGCCTTTTACATCCAGCCGCGTGGACATCAACAACGCCAGCGCGCCGCCCATCGAAAGCCCGATCAAAATAATGTATTTCGAGACGCCGCGCAAGAGGTGGTAGCCATCCTCGACCGAGGCGATCCAATCTTCCCGGCGCGAGCGGATCATGGCTTCGGGATTCGTCCCATGACCGGTCAGGCGAATCCCCAGGCAGGTGTAGTCGCGCTGATTAAGGTACACGCCGAGCAGGCGCATTTCCTTCGGCGCGGCGGTGAACCCGTGAATCAACAAACATCCGGGCTTCGCAGGGTCGCCCGGAAAGAAAAAGGGTTCGGCTGTCGGAATGATTTCGCTCATTCCCCAAATTATAGGCTATTTCCTCATCCAGGCTGGGCGGAGCGACGCGGCTTTTTTATATACCGGGCAATTTTTCTGGTGCGCGCCCGGTAAATATCCCGTAGACATGAGGAACTCATTCACGATCTCGCCGCCGGTGAAGACAAACGTCTTTTTGAACAGTTTCACCCATTCGTCTTTTTTCAGCGGGTGATGCGCATCCAGCCAGCCTTTGAACGATCCGAATTCTTTTTGCAGTTCGAGAATTCTCTGCGCGTTGACGATCGCCGCGTTGACCTTGAGTCGGTTGCGGATGATTCCCGCATCGGCGAGCAGGCGCGCGCGGTCTTTTTCGGTGAACCGGGCAACTTTCTTGACGTCGAATCCGCGATACGCTTTTCGAAAATTATCCGCTTTCTTCAGAATTGTGATCCATGAAAGCCCGGCTTGATTGATCTCAAGGATCAATCGCTCGAAGAGCAGGTTATCGTCATCGAGCGGAAATCCGTATTGCGTGTCGTGATAATTTTTATTGAACGCATCGTCGGGGTGTGAATTGACGTAATCGCAGTAGGTGGTCATGATTCGTCTACCTGTCTCCTCAATTCATCTTTTATATCCTGCGGCAATTCATTCCAGGGAATATCTAACAGCGCGGCTTGCAGACCCCATAACATATTCAGCGTCACTTTTTCAGGGTATGCGGCTTTGACGCGTTTGTACGTCTCAACAACACCCAGCCGGGCTACATCATCGAGGGTATGCACGCCGATGGAAGCGAGCCATTCGCTGCTTTTGGGTCCGATGTTTTTCACAAAGCCATCTCCATGATCGGAAGGATGCGTAGCTGACCATCCACTTCGGATTGTCGCTCGCCGATCTTTTTCATTCCCATTTTCTCATAAAATCCTATCGCGTTCGGGTCAGCTTCAAGTTGCAGGATCTTAAAGCCGCGCCGACGCGCAAGTTTAACGGCGTGAAAAAACAATTCTTTTCCAACTCCCCTGCCGATGAAATCGGGGAGCACCCAAAGATTTTCCAGCCACGCAATTTCGTTTTTGTCTTGCAACGTGTAAAACGCAATAGGCGTTTCGCCGTCTACAGCGACCCAACTTTCGTTTTCATCAAAGTAATCGGGCGCGAATGTCAATTGCGGTTTCCACAATTCCAGCCAGCGAACCGGATAGCCCCAATGGGCTTTTGCGGCAAAGGCAATTCGAGACAAGGCGTCGGCGTCGCTGGGGTTGGCGTGTCGAATCAAGTTCATCTCTGAAATCGTCTTTACGTCAAAACATCAGCCGCGGATTTCACGAATTAGCGCGAGGTAATAAAAAATTCGCGAGAATTCGCGCTAATTCGCGGCAAAAACGAATCACCCCACTACCCGTATCTCCCTCGGCATATCGGACAACACATCCGCGCCTGTGTCAGTGACCACCACATTATCTTCGATCCGCACGCCGTTGCGACCGGGCAGGTAAATCCCCGGCTCGACCGTGAACGCCATCCCGGGCTCGAGCAATTGCATGTTATCTCCGCGCATGTACGGCTCTTCGTGCCCCTCCATGCCGATGCCGTGACCGGTGCGATGCGTGAAATATTTTCCATAACCAGATTTTTCGATCACCTCGCGCGCAGCTTTATCTACATCCGCGCAAGGGACTCCGGGCTTCGCGGCGGCGCGACCTGCCGCGTTCGACTCCTGTACGATCTTGTGTATCTTTTTGAACTCATCGTCCACATCACCAACGGCAAAGGTGCGTGTCAAATCTGAGATATAGCCATCGTACGCCGCGCCCCAGTCCACGACGAGCAGATCACTCGCCTGCAATTTTCGCTCAGTCGGCGACGCGTGCGGGTTGGCGGAGTTCGGTCCGGCGGAAACGATCGGGCTGAACGGCATTTCGGAATCTGAACCGTGTTTGAGCAATTGCACAACCAGTTCGGATGCGACCTCGCGTTCTGTCATCCCGATTTTGATGGAGGGAATCGTCGCCTCCAGCGCGGACTGGGCGATCTGCACCGCCCTCCTCATCGCGTCCACCTCGGCTTTGTCTTTTCGCAAGCGCAAGCCAGACAGCACATCGCTCGCATCGGGGAAGTCTGCCTCCGGGGCGCCGTTTTTCACGTGGCGAAATTCCAGCAGGCGTAGTTGGCGCGGTTCGACGCCAATCCGCTTCCCATCCAGACCCAACGTCTGCACCGCCTTGCGGAAAGCCGCGTCCCATTCGGCGGGATTTTCCGGGTAGGTCACCACATTCAGCTCGTAGGGCAAGCCGACGGTCTTTTGCAATTCGAGTTCCGGGATGACGATCACGGGTGTCTGTTCTTTTGCGAAAAGGAAAACGACCGGGCGCTCCATCAAGTGAAAATGGGCGCCGGTCAGGTACGTC
>CAYPCK010000160.1:0-5830 GCA_964409185.1 uncultured Anaerolinea sp.
GATGTTGTCCTTGCACAGGTAGCCGCCAACCCGAACATGACCGCCGATCAGGTTGCCATCGCTACGAGTCAAAGCACGACAACCGACAAAACTTGGTCTGCCATGGCAGTGGATGCCCGGCTCACTACGCTGCTCACCGCCGTGGATCAATGGGCTGTCGCGTTGAAGAACGGTCTCCCCGCGAACAAGAAGAAATATGATAATGCCTTCGGTGCAACGCGTTCCTTCTGGCAGGCACCGATGGATAAGGATCTATACGATCTGGCATTCGAGATCAAGAACAAGGTATCTGATACCAATATCAAAAACAAAAGCCAGGCAGTGATGAATGCCTTTGCCACGGTCGTTTTGCATGAACGGCACGTATCGCAATACGCCGATGCGCATGGCATAACGATTTACGGTCCCTCCAAATCGAACCAAAAATTGGACCATGCGTATTTCCTCACCCTCGATTTTGCCCTGACGACCAATTGGGATGAATTCTTGAACGCGTATGTGCCATAAATAATTGTAGGGGCGGACCGATGTGTCCGCCCTTTTTTTATTTAATTCATTTCGATTTCATCGGGTATTCATCATCTTCATCCCACCGTGACGGATTATTGAGTAATCCGTCTTTTGTTGCAATTCCCTTTCATTACGGATGATGTGTTCGTAATAATTGCGTTGCCACAATTTACTGGTGAATGGTTTCCAATTCAATTGTTTCACCCCGCGGATATATTCGTTGGTCGTCATGGTTTTGAACCATTGAATGATTTGGGATAACGGTATTCGCAGTTCGCCCTTTTTCATAATTTCACCCATTTTTGCAGGTTTGTTTTCCTCGCCATTAGGGCAGACACGCAGGTCTGCCCCTACGGGTTCCACGATGAAAATAATCCCGTGAAAATGGTCGGGCATGACGACAAATTCTCCCAACACCACTATTGGGAATTTGTTCGGCAATTCATTCCACCATTTGACGATCATTTCTCCCGCCTCATTCAATTTCATTTCCTCGTCAACGATCTCCCCAAATAAATGTTCGCGCCCCTGCACGACAATCGTGACGTAATACGCGCCTTCGGACGAATAATCCAATCCCTTTAACCGAATCGAACGGCGATGATGTTTTTGCGGATCGAATTTTGATTTCATTTGCTACGAAATCACCCCCAACCTCCTCCCAACCTTCGCGAACGCCTCCAAACCCTGACCGAGATCGTCGCGGTCGTGTGAGGCGGAGATCATCACGCGGATTCTCGCCTTGCCTTTTGCCACGGTAGGGAATCCGATTGCCATGGCGAAGACACCTTCCTCGAAGAGTTCGCGGCTGAATTGTTGCGCGAGCGGCGCTTCGCCGAGCATCACAGGCGTGATCGGTGTTTCGCTGACGCCCGTATCGAACCCCAGTTTCTTCATTTCGGCTTTAAAATATTTGGCATTATCCCAGAGTTTATCCACTAGCTCGGTTGATTCTTCGAGCAGGTCAACCGCCGCGAGACATGCCGCCGCATCCGGCGCGGTGACCGCGGACGAGAACAGGAACGGGCGTCCGCGCTGGCGCAACCACTCGATGATGGTCTTGTTCCCCGCGACCATGCCGCCCACGACGCCGAAGGCTTTGGACATGGTGCCGACTTCGATGTCAATTTTCCCGTGCAAGCCGAAGTGATCCACGATGCCGCGCCCGCCTTTGCCGAGCACGCCCTCGCCGTGCGCGTCGTCTACCATGAATAAAATATCGTATTTCTTGGCGACGTCATACAAAGCAGGCAGGGGAGCGATGTCGCCGTCCATGCTGAAGACGCCGTCCGTGATGATCAAGGCGCGGCGGAATGATGAAGCGTTTTCCTTGATCGCATCTTCCAACGCGCCCGCATCGTTATGTTCGTACGCGACGATCTTCGCGCCCGACAGTCGGCATCCGTCTATGATGGAGGCGTGATTCAAGCGATCTGAAAAAATCACATCCTCTTTTCCAACCAGCGCGGAGATCGTTCCGAGATTTGCCGTAAAACCTGATTGGAAGGTGATAACATCCTCCGCGCCTTTGAACTTGGCGAGTCGCTGTTCGAGTTGCACGTGCAGATCGGTTGTGCCTGCAATCGAACGCACCGCGGCAGGACCCACGCCGTATTTCTTCGTTGCTTCTTTCGCGGCTTCGACCAACTTCGGATGGTTCGCCAAGCCGAGGTAATTGTTCGAGCAAAAATTCAAAACGTCTTTTCCATCCACGATAATACGCGCGCCCTGCGCCGAGCCGATCGTGCGGATGCGATTGTACAAGCCCTGCTCTTTCAAGCCGTCAATTTCCTGCGCGAGCCACAAAATTTTATTAGCCATTGAAAACTCCTTTTGCGGTAGAGAATTAGAGACTGGAGACTTGTGTACTTGTTTACCTGTGTACCTATTACCGGCACCGGCGATTATAGCAACAATACCTCGCGCGCCTGTCACAAATTTCGAAGAAACCCGTCATGAAAACAGAATTATTCCCAAACAATCCCTCTTTATAATTTGACCATTCTATGAGCGCCAAAGCCCTGCCTGAGCAGATCGCCGACCTCAAAACCGCAATTGCCGCACAGGAATCCATGCGCGCGGTGCTGGGGGATGCCGTAGTGAATACCACTCTCGCCGTTTTGCAAAGCCAACTAGACGACTTGGAGCGTCAATCTGCCCAGCAGGAAGCGGCGAATCAAACCCGACGGAAACTGGTCACCGTCCTTTTTGCCGACATCGCAGGGTTTACCGCCCTGTCCGAAACCATGGACGCGGAGGACGTGGCGAACCTCGTCAACCACCTGTGGATTCGCGCCGACCGCGTGATTCAGGAGTACGGCGGGCACATTGACAAACACATCGGCGACTCGGTCATGGCGTTGTGGGGCACCGAAGCCGCCCGCGAAGACGACGCCGAGCGAGCCATCCGCGCGGCGTTGCGGATGCAGGAGATCTTCAAGGAAAATGCGGGGAACCTCTCGATCAGTTTGAAGGTGGGTATCAACAGCGGACAGGTATTGTTAAGTTCGATCGGCACGCAGGGAGAATTTACGGCAATGGGGGACACGGTCAACACGGCAAGCCGGTTGGTTGCCTCGGCGGGAGCGAACGCCATCCTCGTTTCACACGACACCTACCAACTTGTGCGTGGCGTGTTCGACGTGCAGATGCAAACCCCGATCATGGTCAAGGGCAAAGCCGAACCGTTACAGACGTATGTGGTGCAACGGGTCCGCCCGCGGGCGTTCAGGCTGGGGAGACGCGGCGTCGAAGGCGTGACCACCCGAATGATCGGGCGCGAAGCGGAATTCAACGTCATCCAGCGCGCCCTGGAACGAAGTGTGGAAGATCGTCGTGTGACCGTGGCGGTAGTCAAGGGCGATGCGGGGTTGGGCAAGAGTCGGTTGATCTATGAGTTCGAGGCGTGGCTCGATACTCACCCGACGGATTTTTACCTGTTCAAGGGGCGCGCGGACGAAGAGTCGATGAGTTTACCGTACAGCCTGTTGCGCGATGTAATGAGCGAGCGTTTTCAGATCCTGGATAGCGACACGCAGGCGGAGGCGCGCGAAAAACTGAAGCGCGGCGTGGCGGCAATGATCGGGGTTGGCAGCGAGGAACGCGCCGCCTTCATCGGCGAACTGTTGGGGTTCGACTTTTCCGAGAGCAAATTCCTGCGGGGCATCCGCAATGACGCGCGGCAGATCCGCGCCCGTTCGTTCAACAACCTGGCGCAATTCTTCACCGACATTTCACTGGATTCGCCGATCGTCCTGTTGCTGGACGATATTCACTGGGCAGACAACGGCTCTCTGGATTTGATCGAGTACCTCGCCCAATTGGAAGTGAACCTGCCGCTGTTCATCCTTTGCACGGCGCGTCCCGTCTTTGATGAGACGCATCCGCATTGGGGCGCGGGGTTCCCATTGCACGAGAATATCACGATCAAAACCCTCGACCTCGAATCGAGCCGCGAACTGGCGAGCGACATTTTACAAAACGTCTACGACCTGCCGTATGAACTGGTGGAGACCGTTGCGAAGAACGCAGAAGGGAATCCGTTTTACCTCGAAGAGTTGATCAAGGTATTGATCGAAGATGGCGTGATCGTGAAGGGGGAGGAACTCTGGCAGATCGTTCCCCAGCGGTTGACGCAGTTGCGCGTCCCCGCCACGTTGACGGGTGTTTTGCAAGCGCGCCTCGACAGACTCCCCTCCACCGAAAGCGATGTGCTCGAACGCGCCGCGGTGATCGGGCGCACGTTTTGGGATGCGGCGGTGGAGGCGATGCGAGGCTCTGAATCGGCGCGCGCGTTGACCGGCGATCACGATGTGCGATCCGCGCTAACCGCCCTGCGGACGAAGGAACTCGTGTTCCCGCACCAGCCTTCGACGTTTGCCGGCGCGCAGGAATTTATTTTCAAACATGCCATTCTGCGCGAGGTGACGTACGAGCGCGTGCTCAAAGCCAAACGCAAGCTCTATCATCGTATGGCGGCGGACTGGCTGATTCAGCAAAGCGGCGAGCGCATCGGCGAATATCTCGGTTTGATCGCACAGCATTACGAACTGGCCGGCGACACATCGCGGGCAGTGGACTTTCTCGAACGCGCCGCAGACCAGTCCTTGCGTTTAAGCGCGTTCCGCGATGCGCTCTCCGCTTCGGAACGGGCGCTGGGCATCGTCGTCAACTCGGAGGATCAGAATCCTGCCATGCGGGCGCGCATATTATTCAACATCGGCGCGTCGCATCTATGGTTGACGGATTACCCCACCGCCAAGGCGCGCTTCGAAGAGAGTCTGGCGCTGGCGCATGCGGCGCGCGAGCGCGCGTTGGAAGCCAGGGCGCTCTCGCGTCTGGGGCGCATCGGTTTGGAGCAAAACGATTTCGAGCAAAGCGAAACACATTTTCAAAACGCCCTAACCATTGCGCGCGAATTGAACGACCTCGACCTCGCCGCGTACGCCCTCGCAAGTTTGGGGTACATCCATCACTATCAAGGCCACTACGAGGAAGCGGAAAAATACGGACAGGAGAGTTACGAAATTGCCAAGCAAACAGGCGACGCGCTGGCGCAGGCTTTTTCGTTGAACATGTTGGCGATGAGCAGCGTCAACCGCGGCGATTTCGAGGCATGCCGCCGGTATCATTTGCAGGGCATCGAAATCTGCACCGCCTCCGGCGACCGCTACGGCTTGGCGCGCGCCCAGAGCAACTTGAGCGAACTGCTGCGCATTCAAAAGCGTTACGATGAAGCCAAACCGCACACCGTGGAGGGCATCAAGATCACGCGCGAACTCGGCAACCGTTTTGCGCTTTCGATCATGCTCATCAATTTGGTGTATTCGCAGGCGGGCTTGGGAGAAATTCGAGAGGCGTATGCTTCACTCCGCGAAGCGTTGCAACTCAACATCGAGAATAACCTAAAATCGTGGGTGATCTTTTCGCTGGTCGGTTATGCCTGCATCCTGCACGCCGAAGGCAGGCGCGAACAAGCGTTGGAAATCCTCGGCTTATGCCTGCATCATCCCGAAACGAACAGCGACACCCATCGCGATATCCACATCATTCTCGATGAAATGAAACAGGTAAAAACCGACGATATCGAAGCGGGGCTGGCGCGCGGCAAATCACTCGACCTGAACAAAGCTGTTGTGACGGCATTGGGCGGATGAATGATCGGCGTAAACGCGCCTCCGCTACTCGATCACTTCCGCGAACAGCCCCAATTCCGCCAGCGCGTCCGTCGCGCTCTGGACTGCCCCGCTTTTGACAATGACCGCCGTAGGACTCAACACCTCGCCCAAGAATTTTCCCGCCCTAGATTTTCGCATCTCTT
>CAYPCK010000161.1:0-5828 GCA_964409185.1 uncultured Anaerolinea sp.
TCAAGGCGTATAATCAAATTATGGTGCGCACTTGGAAAATTTCAACACAACTTGAAGAAATCCGCTTCGACGACAACTCCTCCCTCGACGCGGTCACGCGGCAATTGCCTGACGGTTGGTATTCGACGTTTCGCACGTACGATTCATGCGCACGCGTCATCGGACTCTACGCCCATTTGAAGCGACTCCCACATACGGACGCTTCGCTCCTCCGCGCCAGCCTGATTCGCCTCCTCGAACCATATCGCCCCGGCGAAGCGCGCGTGAGAGTCATGGAAACGCGCAGCGGCGAGTTTTACATCTCCATCGAGCCGCTAAAATTATTGCCGCGCGAGGTGTACGAAAAAGGCGTGCGCGTGGAAACAACCACACTCGAACGAAACGACCCGAGGATCAAGTCAACCGCTTTCATCACGAAAAGCGACGAAGAACGCAGACAGATTGCCCGGAAAGGAATTTTCGAGGCGATCCTTATAAAGAACGGAAGGATTTTAGAGGGGATGACGAGCAATTTCTTTTATGTTTTGGGTGGTGTTTTGTATACCGCCCATCGCGACATCCTCCTCGGCGTCACGCGGAGGATGGTCATCCGCGCGGCGCGGGGCAGGGGAGTGGAGGTGCGCTATCGCCCGCTGCGGCTGGATCAACTGTCCCGTGTGGAGGAGGCGTTCATCACCTCCAGTTCGCGCGGGGTTGTGCCGGTCGTCCAAATTGACGATGCGAAAGTGGGGCAGGGGAGGGTGGGGGAGACGACAAAATCGCTCACGCAGGCATATGATGAATATGTAATGAAACATGCGGAACGGATCGCCGTCATGGATAAAAAAATTGATTACTTGGAGAAACCATGAAACGATTTGCCCGACTATTATTTCCCTTGTTGCTGTGCGCGTTACTACTTCAATCGTGTTTTCGTCCGCGGGTGGAAGACGATGAATTACTGGAAGCCTCCAGCACCATTCAAGCGTCACATGCGTTTGACGATCTGGATGCCTGCGTGAGCGGGGTATGGAAGATGGATGTCTACGCTCTCGAAAGCAAGTATCAGGACTTGAATATTTCCCCGTCCATGACCGTGATCGCGCCCAGCGAATTGACCATTGAGTTCCGCGACGATAACACCTTCGGGTTGTTCGGTCTCGTAACCCTGCGAATGGACCTTCCGAGCGGCGATTATTTCGAGTTGGATGGTACGCATTCTGCATCGGGCGGCTATCAGGCAGACGGAAGGACAATGACGTTCGTTGGCACCGTCAACGAAATTCAATATGGGACGATGCGCGCCTACATTGACGGCGAACTCCAGGAAGGTTTGTTTGCCAGCGAGGAAGGCGCGCCGCCCATCGCCCCGCCCGTGAGCGATTTCCCGGCCAGCGCGACGTATGATTGCAGCGAAACGGAATTGAACCTGCAATATTCGATGTTGGGCAGTAGTGTCACTGAAACGTGGGCAAGGGTAAGCCCGTGAAACCCTAACTGACCGTCACCTTCAAAGTGGCGGTCAGTGTTATTGTACAGTTAGATTGTGAATCCACTTGCGCGAGAAATAGCGGCGGATGCCAAGAATCCATTTCGCGGCTTCCTCGCTCATCGCGCACAGGTAAACGAAGTAGACGGGGAGGTGCAACACGTTCGCTCCGATATACGCCATCGGTACGCCAACCAGCCAGATAATGAAACCGTCGAGGAATAGCGAATAGCGCGTGTCGCCGCCGGCGCGCAGAACGCCGACCACGATGGTCATATTGTTGACGCGCACCCACAGAAAGAACATCATGACGGTGAGGACATGACTCGCGTTGGCAATGACTTCCGGTGAAACGTTGTAGAGCGACAGAACTGGCGCTTTGACGAGTTGCAGCAATAGTCCCATCACGATACCGCCCATGATGCCCAAGCCGAGCGAGCGGCCCGCGTACACATACGCTTCATCTTCCTTGCCTGCGCCGATGCGATTACCAACAAGGACCGATGTAGCATTCGTGATACCGATGAAAACGACAAATGCCATTTGCTCGATGGCGGCGACGATGCTCATCGCGGCGAAGGATTCGGTCCCCATGCGCCCATAGATGGCATTGTAGGTGGTGATACCCAACGCCCAGAATAACTCGTTGAGGATAACGGGCAACATGGGTTTGATCACCCGCGCTATAAAGGATGTATCGAAGTTCGTAAGTTCGCGCAGTGACGCTGCAGCAGGGGATTTCTTGGCATAGGTAACGATCAAAAGGGCGAAACATTCCACTCCGCGTGAAATGACCGCCGCCACCGCCGCACCCTGTATGCCAAGTTCGGGCAAGCCAAATTTGCCGAAGATCAACGAATACGAAAGGAACGTGCTGATCAACAACGCGCCGACGCTTATCGTTGTCGGCGTTTTCACATCGCCGGTGGAGCGCATGACGAATGCGTAACTGAACGTGACCGCCATGAAGAGGAAGGTCCACGAGTAGGTGCGGATGTATTCAGCGCCGAGGCGAATCACTTCCGCGTCTTTGGTGTAGATGTCGAGAATTTTCGTAGGGAGGAATTGTGACAGCGCAAAGAAGATCAGGCTTGCAGAAATGGCGATCATCAAACACAGTCCGAGTACGCGGCGCAGATTCGGCACATCGTTCCTGCCCCAGAATTGGGCGGTGAAGATCGCCATGCCGCTGATGATCCCAAAATGGACGAGTAGCAACAGGAAGGCGATCTGCCCGGCGAACCCAACCGCGGCGACGGATGTCTCACCTTTTTGCCCGACCATGACCACGCCAAGCATGTTCAATCCGGCAAAGGTAAACTGCTGGATGATGATGGGTATGGCGATCTTGCGGATGTTAGGGAAATATTCCGGGTCGTTGTAATATTCGCGGACGCGGGCGATGATGTGCAAATTTCCTCCGAAGGAGGCGTGATTATAAACGCGGACTGAGCGCCTCTTTCGAAAGTAAGGCGACAACTCGACCAAAGTAGATTGAGGAAAACACCCTGTTCGCGTATACTTGAAGCCAGCAATAATCAATCAAAAGGAGAAATTAAGCATGGTCAATAAGCTGGTGCTGAGTGCGGCGATTTTCGCATTACTACTCACCGCGTGCGGAGGTGGGGGCGCGGCTGATAATTGGCAGGTTGTGCAAGCCTCAGGCGACATCACATCTGCAGTGGAGGAATATCGCGCGCTGCTCGGTGAGAATAACGGCGGCGACCCCGGCACGAAAGGTCCGAGCGGCTACCGCGAGATCAATTGGGACACCATCCCCGATGAATTTTCCGCGCCGAATTTTTACACGCCCGATTTCTTCAACCAGCCGGAAGCGCCGCGTGCGCGCGGGATCGTATTGAACACGCCCGGCGAGGGGCTGATGGTCAGCGCGAACGCGGATAACCCGTACGGCGTTTTGCCGCGTTTCGGCAATATCAATCCGCAGTATGCCGACTCGTTCAAGACATTCAGCGAAGAGAAGTTGTTTTCACCCATTGGAAGCAATTTGGTGGTGATCACGTTCTTCGTGCCCGGCACGAACACGCCCGCCGCCGTGCGCGGATTCGGCGCGGTCTACACCGATGTGGATACGCAACACACCGCCTTTGAATATTTCGATGTGAACGGCAATTCGCTCGGGCAATTCCAAACGCCGATCGCGGATAACGGCTTGTCGTTTTTAGGCGTGGTCTTCGATGAAGCGATTGTCTTTCGCGTGGAGGTGAAATACGGCACCGGCGCGTTGGGTCCCGACGATGGGGCGGGGGAGGTGGACGTGGCGGTGATGGATAATTTTATTTTCGGGGAGCCGCAGGCGATTCCGTAAATTGTTACGCGTAGGGGCGAGTCTGAGACTCGCCCCTACGTTGTGTGATGGGGCAGGGGG
Organism: uncultured Anaerolinea sp.; assembly: GCA_964409185.1. Classification (GTDB taxonomy): domain Bacteria; phylum Chloroflexota; class Anaerolineae; order Anaerolineales; family Villigracilaceae; genus Defluviilinea. The sequence goes on from CAYPCK010000161.1 coordinate 3,858, forward strand.
TTATGGAAAATTATTTCTTTTCCTGATTTTTCTTGTCAAATATTTCACGATAGGCTTTGTCCAACTCTGCCTCCCGTTGTTTCTCCCTCGCTTTTTGGCTGGTGATCGGCGCCCGGTTTCAGGTTATAGATCACATTCAGGTTTGGACGAAGTTTTTGTATCATGATCGGCTCCAACCATTTGATGGTGTAAACTCCGGTGGGATTGAGTTTATCTACGCAAAACTCCCTGCAATCTTCGAGTCTCCATAATTGGATTTTCCAATCCCACGAATCGGGTAAATGATCCACGATCTTTTGTCCGATTGAACTTTCACCGACCATGCGGTTGTTGCCTGCCAGAATAGGGCCTCGCGGACCGAACCAGCGATTCCAGATATTTTCCGAGGAGATGCCAATGTAAAGAGTCTCTCCAAGCCCGTTTTTCATGACATAGAGCTCGTGAACGCCATCCTCGCGGTAGTTGTACTCGAAAAACTCTCTAAAGGTTATCTCGATCATCAGGCCTCTTGTTGAAAATCTCATCGTATGCTTTTGCAATTTCGGAATCGAAGTGTGCGTAGCGATTCGTGGTGGCGATGCTTTCGTGGCGGGCAAGTACTTGTGACATTTTTAGATCGCCCTTTGCCAGATAGGTCATGGTGACAAAGTAATGACGAAGATCATGGATGCGGATTGCATTCCGCGCTACGCCAGCCTCCACGATGCGCGCCTTGATGGCTTTCCACATACCGCCGGCGGTGATCGGGCGAATCCTTTTGCTTGCTCGAATATCGTGCCGGGCGAACAGGGGTTGGGAACTCAGCGGAATTCGAGAATTCGGCTCAACATTTGCCCTTTCGTGTAGATATGCTTTCAACGCCTCGATACACCGGTTTGAGTAGTAGACAACTGCCTGTTTATCTCCTTTTCCGATAATGATCGAGCGCAATTCCCGCCAGTCAATGTCGCCGCGTTTGAGAGCGCAGGCTTCGGATATTCGTAATCCGGTATCGGCAAGCGTCAGCACAAAGGCGCGGTCGCGCAGGGCTTCCAGTCTTTCGCGTGGCGATGACCAAGGCTCACGATCCAGGGAGGAACAATGGTTGATGACTTTCTCCACAACCTCACGATCAAAATTGACGATACGCTTTCCTTCGTTTCGGGTGTAGTGTTGTGTCGCCTCTTTGAGTTCGTCGGAGCTGCCAGCCCTGTGAAAGGTATAAAACCGGCGTACAGCGGTTGAGTAAACACGCTTTGTAGCAGGGGACTTAGGCTTGATCGCGGCAAGGAACTTGTTGTATGTTGCCAGATTCATTTCCGCATCCTCGCCTACGATGTCCACAAATTGATTCAGCGCGTTTCGATATGCGAAGATCGTGCGCGGAGAGCGGTCCAAGGTTTCCAGGAATGTTTTGATCTTGGTCTTCATATCATTCTATGCAACAAAAATTATATCGAATGATAGGGAGGAAGTCAAGGCTTTGGTGGTCAAGTCGCGCGAAGCGCCTCCCCCGCTTTGGATCGTTGCAGGTTGAACGTTGTCAAGTTGAAGGTTTGAAAAGAGCGCTTCCCGCGCCAAGTGAGGTTGCCTCACCTGACCCCTGACACCTCGCCCCTGACACCCTCATTCCCCTCCCCTGCCCTACCGCAATTCACTTCTGCAAGTGTTTTCTGACTTCCTCCATCCGTGGATTAAGAATACTTTCCACCAGATCGTTGACGCCAATCGAGCGCCAAAGTTGGGCGGCTTGTTCGTATTTATTCAACGCCTCTTGATAGTTTTCTTCATCAGTCAGGCAATCTCCAAGCCGATACAAGGCACGCGCCTGGCTGTATTGATCACCGATCACTTTATACGTGTCGAACGCGTACTGAAAATCCTTTCTCGCGCCAGCCGAATCTTTATTTGCCCGCTTCGCACCGCCTAAGGATAGATATACGTTGGCTTCGCCCAATTTAGCCCCGATGTCTTTGAAGAGTTTCAGGGCTT
>CAYPCK010000162.1:0-226 GCA_964409185.1 uncultured Anaerolinea sp.
GGGCATAGTTCGGGTCTGTCGAGACCAGAATGTAACCGCGCTCCTGAATCGCGCCGAGCAAGTCGCTTGCCTGCGAGCCGCCGCCACAAGCCGAAAGCGCGACCGCGGCGATGACCCCGAGAACCAAAACGTTAAACAGTTTCTTCATGTTCTCCTCCAAGAGAATTGAGAATGGGATTGAGATGAACCGGTCACCTCATTCGCCAAGGATAGACCATTTTTTATG
>CAYPCK010000162.1:236-5827 GCA_964409185.1 uncultured Anaerolinea sp.
CCTGTGATGGAGGATGCCATGCCTGCAAAATTCCCCAGCGAAGAGTGGTTGAAGGACCTCGAGTCCAGAATGAATACGGATGAGCGTTACCGCGACATCGCCCGCAATTGGGAAGGCGACCTGTTCTTCATCATCGAGCCGGAGGGGAATCTCAGGGAAAGACTTACGTTCTATCTCGATCTCTGGCATGGCGCCTGCCGCAAAGTGGAATTCAACCCTAAACCGGAATCGCACCCCAGCCCCACATTTACTCTCTCCGCCACATATAAAAATATCACAGCGATCCTGACCGGCTCCTTGAACCCCATGACCGCCATGATGACTTCCAAACTCAAAGTCAACGGGAGTTTGGGATATATGATGCGCAACGTTCCCACCGTGCTGGATTTCGTCCGCGTGGCGCAATCGGTGACAACGGAAATTCTCTGACCATTACAAGTTACAGGTTTGAATGTTCGAAAGATCTACAACCTGAGAACTTATCCATGCAACCCATTCTCAAAATCAATCTAACCACGGGTCGCCTTGAAGAGTATCACATTCCCAATGACTGGGCAGAGAAATTTTTGGGCGGCGCTTCACTCGCCGCTCGAATTTTGTATCTATCGCTGACTTGCGAACTGGACCCGCTTTCGCCCGAGTCGCCACTGCTCTTTCTAACGGGTCCCATGACCGGGACGTCTGGTCCTACAACGGGACGTTTTGTCGTCTGTGGGAAGAGCCCCGCTACGAGCCTTTGGGCGGAATCCAACATCGGCGGGCATTGGGGACCGGAACTCCGCGCGGCTGGCTATGATGGTTTGTGGATCACAGGCATGGCTGAGGCGCCGGTCTATCTTTGGTTGAACGGGAGTCAACTCGAAGTCCGAAGCGCCGCGCATTTGTGGGGGATGAACACCTACGCCGCACAGGATCAAATCAAAAAGGAGCTTGGCGAAACATCCGCGCGCGTCTGCGTGATCGGACCGGCGGGAGAGAAACAGATCCTGTTCGCCTCCATCATGTGCGATCACGGACGAATGGCGGGACGCACCGGCATGGGCGCGGTGATGGGATCGAAGAATCTCAAAGCCATCGCTGTGCGCGGCGGAAATGAAATCCCGGTGTTTGACCTTGCGAAATATAAATCGTTGCGCTCTGAGTCGAATCGAAAATTGAAAGAGGATAACGAAGCGAAAGTCCTGCGCGATGTAGGCACAGCAGGCGCGGCAAATTACGCGGAGTATCTCGGCGCGATGCCGGCGAAATATTATTCGCAAGGCTCGTTCCCCGCGGTGGACGAGGTTTGCGGCGCAAAGATGACCGAGACGATTCTCGTCGGTCGCAGCGCGTGCCAGGGATGTGTGATCGCCTGTGGGCGCGTCGTCAGACTGCCAAAGGATGTACTGAAGCGAAAAGGTCCTGAGCATGAGACGATGGTTGGCTTCGGCGCGAATCTGCTGAATGACAACCTCGAAGCGATTGTTGATCTCGGAGAGTTGTGCGACCGCTACGGCATGGACACGATCAGCGCCAGCAACACGATCGGGCTGGCGTTTCATTTGTATGAAAAAGGAATTATCACGTCAGCAGACACCGACGGCATTGAATTGAAGTGGGGCGATGTGGATGCCATCGAACAACTCGTGAGGTTGACCGGTTCCCGCGAAGGAATCGGCGATTTGCTCGCGCAGGGATCGAAACGATTCGCGGCTCACTTCGGCGTGGAAGAGGAAGCCGTGCAAGTGAACGGACTTGAAGTCGCGTACCATGATCCGCGCGGAGTATCGGGCATGGCGATTTCGTATGCGACCAGTCCGCGCGGCGCGTGTCACAATCAATCGGATTACTTCTTCGTGGATTGGGGCCACACGCAGGATGAACTGGGGATCGAATTTTTCCCGCGTCACACGCAAGCGGAGAAAGCCGCGAACGTGGCTCGCCATCAGGATTGGCGCACGGTGGACAACGCCCTCGTGATGTGCATCTTTGCCAATGTCGCGCCGCAGGAAAAGGTCAATCTGATCAATGCCGCCTGCGGTTTGGATTGGTCTGTGGACGACATGATGAAATTCGGAGAACGCTCGTGGAATCTCAAACGCGCGATCAACAATCGGATGGGATTGAACGCGCAAAACGATAAGTTGCCCAAAGCCCTGCTGACCCCGTTCCCTGATGGCGGCTCGGAAGGTTTCGTGCCGGATATTCAGGGCATGTTGTATGCGTATTACGAAGCGCGCGGCTGGGATGCGAAAACCGGCATGCCCTCGCGTGAGAAGCTGATCGAATTAGGACTGGAGGATGTGGCGCGAGATTTGTGGGGGTGATTTGATTTTTGTTAGAGGTTCGGGGATTTTCATTGGTCGGGATAATCACTTGCAGTACAATCTCCGCAACCAACGGAGAAAAAAATGAAACTCGTCACTGTTTCCCAAATGCAAACCATTGAAAAAGAAGCCGACGCGGGCGGCTTGACCTACGACCAGATGATGCAAAACGCCGGTCACGGACTGGCGGAAGTCATCTCCGATTTAATCGTTGACGATGGCCAGCTTGAAATTGTCGGCTTGGTCGGTCCCGGCAACAACGGCGGGGATACCCTCGTCGCGTTGACCGCGCTTGCAGAGGAAGGCTGGAAGACAGGCGCATTCCTCGTCAAGCGAAAAAAGGATGATCTTGTCAAGCGATTCGTAACTGCGGGCGGACAACTGATTCCATCGGAGAAAGACGACGCCCTCTTTCATCTTTCCTCTTTCCTCGAAACCTCCGATGTGCTCCTCGACGGCATACTTGGAACCGGGATCAAATTGCCGTTGAAAAAAGACGTTTCCGATCTGCTGTCCGAGGTAAATGATTTGCTCGACAGCCTCGATGAACCCCCATTCGTGGTCGCGGTGGATTGTCCCTCCGGCGTGGATTGCGATTCCGGCGAAGCCGCGGACGAGACCATCCATGCGGACTTGACTGTCACGATGGCAGCAGTCAAGCAGGGGTTGTTGAAACTGCCGGCGTTTGAATTCGTCGGCGAGCTTAAAGTAGTGGATATTGGTCTGCCCTCTGACTTGCCAGCGCTCAAAGATTTGCAAACCGAAGTAGCGGATGAAGACTCCGTCTCCACACTGTTGCCGGAACGCGCTCTCGATTCACACAAAGGGACATTTGGCACGGCGCTCCTTGCGGCGGGATCGGTCAACTACACAGGGGCGGTGTTGCTGGCTGGCGAAGCCGCGTATCGCTCCGGCGCGGGGCTGGTGACAGTGGCGATCCCCGCCTCCATTCATGCGGCGGTCGCGGGTCAGCTTCCCGAAGCGACGTGGGTCTTGCTACCGCATTCCACCGGCGTGATCTCGTCCGGTGCGGCAGAAGTTCTTGCGAAAAATTTCGCGCCTGCAACCGCGTTGTTGATCGGTCCCGGTTTTGGGACAGAAGACTCGACAAGGGAATTCGTCGAAAATATATTAACGGGGAAAGCCGCGGTCAAAAAATCAACGGCTCACATCGGGTTTGTCCGCGCGGAGGAGGAGAAAAAGGCTGACGACAACGGAAGCCTGCCTCCATTGGTGGTTGACGCGGACGGTCTTCGTCTGCTTGCGCAGATCAAGGATTGGCAGATGAAACTCCCAGCGTTATCAATTCTGACTCCGCACCCCGGTGAGATGTCCGCGTTGACTGGTTTATCGAAAGAAGAAATTCAAGAAGACCGGCAGGGGATTGCAAGTAAGTTTGCGAAAGAGTGGGGACATGTCGTTGTCTTAAAAGGCGCGTTCACGGTGGTGGCGTCGCCTGATGGACGAGTGACGATCATCCCGGTTGCATCCCCCGCGCTCGCCCGCGCCGGGACAGGCGATGTGCTTGCCGGTCTCGTCGTGGGTTTGCGCGCGCAGGGAGTTGACTCGTACGACGCGGCAGTCGCCGGCGCCTGGATTCATGCGCAAGCCGGTCTGTACGCGGCGGATGATCTCGGCACAACCGCCTCGGTCATGGCGAGCGACGTATTGAATTCGATTCCAGATGTGTTGAGCGACTTGGAATAAAAATATTTCGCACTGCGTATTACGTAAAAAGACTCCCCGCCGTGGAGAGTCTTTTTTTGACCATCACGAATTACGCAATACGCAACACGTAGTAATGCTACTCACTACTCATAAACGCTTCGAGCGCTTCCTTGCTGATGCGGTACGCTTTGCCGACTTTCTTGGCTTTCAGACTCTTGTCCTTGATCGCTTCAAGAATATCCGCCTCAGTGACCTTCATGAACTGTGCGGCTTCCGCCGGGGTCATAATATCCGGCATCTTCGCGCCGCCACCGCCGGGCGCTGCATTCTGGAAACCTCCCTGCAAGGCTTGTCCCATCAAATTACCAATGCCCATGCCCGCGCCGATTCCAGCCGTGAGACCCGCGCCACCGGACTGATTCTGGGCGGCGTCGCGCATGGCGTCTGCGGCTTGCAATTGGGTATAGGTCGCCATGTCGAGCATGCCCATATCGCGCAACTCCTGCGCCGATTTGCTGGACGGCTTGAGGTTGCCGATGTAGAAGGATTTCAACACCATGCCGAGCGCTTCGAAATCATCCTGCGCCTTCGCGCGAACCGCCGCGCCGACTTCTTCAGTGAGGCCGATCAAATCAACAACGCTTTTGGCAGACGTCGTTTCCCCAAGCACATCCTGCAATTTTGAAAGTAAGATGGTCTTCAAGCGTTCTTCAATGTCGGTTGTGCGATACGCGCCCTGCGCGCCCACCACCTGCGTGACGAACTGTTGCGGGTCCTTCACTTGGAACGAATACGTGCCGAAACCCTGAAGCAACGCGACGCCGAGTCCCATGCCCGGGTTGCGGACGATGATCGGTTGCGGCGTGCCCCATTTCTCATTCGCAAATTCTTTGAGCGAAACAAAATACACTTCAGCGGGGAACGGCGTTCGGTCGTTGAACGCCTTGCCGATCCAATCAATCAATTTTGGGATGTTCGCCGTGGCGATGGTGTGCCGTCCCGCCTTGAACACATCCAGCGCGTTGCCGTCGCGGAAAAACACCGCCGCCTGCGATTCGCGCACGATCACCTGAGAGCCGATGCGATAATCGCCGATGCCCGTCTCCGGGAAGCGATGCACAATCTCGTCTTTCATCTCGCTGGGGTATTCGATAACATCAAAAATTCTAGCCATGAGTTTCTCCTTTGGAAGAACGTTGCTTAGATTATAGTCCAATTTGTGTACGCCGAAAGTCCCTAAAAGTCTCAATCTTTCATTTGCCTTCCCGTCCCCTGGTCGCGCAACATCAGAATCTCCGCCATGATGCTCACCGCGATTTCCTCCGGTGTTTCGGCGTTCAACTCCAAACCCATCGGCGAATGGACGCGCGCGATTCGTTCTTCCGACACGCCTTTCTCTTTCAACGCCTTGGCTGTCGTCAACCACCTGCGCTTCGAGCCGATGACGCCGACGTACGCCGCGTCTGACTCAAGCAGGGCAGGCAGACCCGCCGCATCAACTCCGGATCCACGGCTGGTCACCACTAGGAAAGTTTGGCGCGTAATTTTGAAATGATTTGCCAACTCCGCCATCGGGACAGGGTAATACGCATCCGCCCCCGGCACCGACTCGGGGTT
>CAYPCK010000163.1:0-5819 GCA_964409185.1 uncultured Anaerolinea sp.
CGAGCAGGTATTCGATTCCCCAATTCGGCACGGTCTTGTTTTGCAGGGCCTCGGTGGTGAAAACCACAACCACACACAATAGGATGATGGCGAACGAGCGGGCCACGCGATCGCGCAGATTGAATGATAGGGCATACATCAACAGCGAAAATGCCGTGATCGCAATGCCTGCCGTCAATATATTATTCAGCGTCTGAAGCGCTGTGAGCAATCCATCCAGCCAGCCGAGGAACATAACCTACTTCATCGTCCTGCCGAAAAACAGGGTTACATCTTGTGTGGGGTAATACTGGTCATTATACCCGCAGAACTCGTAGCCAAATTTCTGCGCCAGACGTATGCCCCCTTCGTTCTTCGACTGCATCTCAAGGATCAACCTCCGCGCGCTTCTTTCGGACGCCCACGCCTGCGCCGCCAGTAGCAAAGCGGATGCGGCGCCTTTGCGCCGGACCTCGGAGGTGACCACCAGGTCGGTCACCCACACCAGCGCTGAGGACGGTTCTGCTCTGGCGCACAAATAACCGACCACGGCTCCTTTGTCGAGGACAACCAGGGTCAAGTCGCGGCGCGCCCACTCGTCGGCAAGCGCATACGGGTTACGCGGATAAGCGACATCCACCGCGCGCGGCAGGCGCACCTCGCGAAAGCCCGCCGCGATCTGATTTGTCTCGCGCTTTAAATCTAACTGCCAGACGTAATCGCTCCGGCTTGTGTGGTCGAGCGCCATCAGGCGCGAAATATCGGTGGCGACAGCGGGTCGTATATCGAACACGAGGAGTTCTCCGTTTCTATTGATTTTCCACGCGCACCGCGATCACGCATGGTTCGAGGGTCTGCCCGGCGTTATCGATCAACACGAGTTGCAGAAAGTAGTCGCCGTTGGGAAGCGTGGTCGTATCCCAAACGCCCAAGCTATCGCTTTTCACGATTTTATCCCCTGCCGAAATGGTCGCCCAAACGTTCGAACCCAGCAACGAAATTTCGTATTTAAAAAAGGCAAGGTTGGGAATATCCGCGGTGCCGGTCAACTCGACGATTCCGCTCACCACGGCGCCGGGCAACGGCGAACTGAGCATGATGCGGTTGGGCACACATCCGCTCATGCCGCTCGGGGCGGCTTGTGTTGGCAAAGCCGCCGCCTGGGTTGCGGCGTCAGGCGGCAGGGTGACAGCCGGTGTCACCAAAAGATTCAAAGTCGGCGTCGGAAGGATATCCAAGGCGGGTAAGGTTGGAACGATAAACGTGGTGACGGTAAATTCCGCCAGCATCAACCCAAGGACTATCATGCCGAAGAGGGTAGATCGCACCAGTCGTTGCAAGGCAAATTCCCGCTCAAGACCATAGACGGAGTTCCGCCACTCCAGCCAATGGCGGACCATGCTCCGAACAACGAATAATCCCCAAAGGATCAGCCCGATATAGATCAAGGATTGATATATTTCAAGGGATCGAAAAAATTGAGTCATTCAACGAACTTATAGGGAGCGAAGCACGCCGCGGATGATCGTTTCGATTTTCGGTGTGATGGCTTTGCCAGCCTCGATCACTTCTTCATGGGTTGTGACCGTGGAACCATCCAGGTTGGCTTTGTTGCTGATGCCGGAAAACCCAAGTACGCGCATCCCACCGTGACGGGCAACAATCACCTCCGGCACTGTGGACATGCCGACCGCGTCCGTGCCAGCCATGCGCAGGAAACGCAGATCTGCGGGACCTTCGAAAGATGGACCGCTCAAGCCGCAATACACCCCTTCGCGTAACTCTATTCCGTTTTCCGAAGCGGCTTTGCGCGCAAGAGTCATGAGGTTCAGGTCATACGCTTGACTCATATCCGGGAAGCGGGGACCGAGTTCATCAATGTTCGGTCCCATGAGCGGATTCGCCCCGGTCATGCCCATCAGGTTTAAGTTGTCGGTGATCAGCATCACATCGCCCGGCGCGAATCCCGGGTTAACGCCGCCCGCGGCATTGGTCACGATCAGGATCTTCAATCCCATTCGCGCCATGACGCGTGTCGGAAGGGTCACCTGTGAAATGCTGTAGCCTTCATAAAAATGCACGCGACCCTGCATGACCATCACCGACTGCCCCTCCAGTTCACCGATGACCAGCCGCCCGGCGTGTCCATGAACGGTGGAGACGGGCCAATTGGGCAATTCGCCGAAGGGGACAGCATCCGCTTTCTGGACTGAATCAGCCAGACTGTTCAGCCCAGAGCCCAGGATAATGCCGATCTGCGGGTGGTGTTGCGTGCGTGCGCGTACGGCTTCCACTGCCAGGTCAATCTGTTCGAGGGTTACAAATTGATTCATGATCTTCTTCTCGCTCAAGGTTTTGCCGTTGCTACTCCCACGGCAAAAAAATTATATCAGATTACATGCATCGCATAATTTGATAAACAACTCTTCGATTTTTCTTTGTGATTTTCGACGAAAGTGTTACTTGTTTAAAAAGCAAGCGATGGATGGTTAGACTTAAGGCTTGGGCATGCAGTAAAATACTCCGCATATTCATTGTGCGCGCATGAAAAAAAACCAGCTTTCACCCACCAGCATCGCGACTCTCATTCTGGCAACCCTGATTTCGCTTCTCGGTCAGGGTTTCTGGCTGGCTCCGCTCCATTTCGACCCGTTGCTTCGGTATTTCTCCGCGGCAGGGAACGTCATCCCGGGCGTTGTTTTTTTGTCGCTGGCGGCGGCGCTTTATATTTCCGCGTTGCGCAAAATTCGGCTTTCGCACGAACGCATCAAGCGACAGATCGAGGTCCTGGTGATCGCCCAATTTCTTGCAGCGGGAGGCACCCTTGTCATTCTGCGCGATGCGACACAAGATCTGCAACAAGCCGGCTTCATCCTGAGCGCCGCCATCACGCTCCTGACGAGTATTGGGTTGTATTTGAATTTCAGGATTCCGCCTGAAATTCAAACGGAAAATGGAGGGCCGGATGAATCAAGCGCACCGGCGCACGAGGGTGAAATCAACGCGCTTCGCGCACAGATCGAAATTTTGGATCAACGGCTTGCCTCCGAGAAAAAAAAATCGGCGCAACTCACGTATCTCAACGAACTTAGCAAACAATTGGAGGCGGAACTCGAACTGGAAGTCGCCGCGCAACTGGCAGTGAACACCCTCGAACATGCCATCGAGTGCTCATTCGTTTCCATCCTGTGGCATGAACCGGAAAAACAGAGATATAACGTCCTTACCTCCGTTGGCAAAGGGACGAATGCGATCCCCCCCGGCTATCAGCAGGACTCGCACAAGGGTGTCCTTGGCAGGACTACAAGACTAAAAAAGACTCAAAGCGTGGCGGATACGCGAGTCGACGCGGATTTTCTTCCACTGAACAACACCACCGTACTCTCCATGATCAGTGTTCCGATCCTGCAACACAGCAAGATCCGCAGCGTGATCGAAATCTGCTCTGAAAAAGAATCTGCCTTTTCCAACTTCGATGTAGCCATCGCGGAGGATGTGGCTCTTGAACTCACGCGCGCATGGGAACGCGTCAGTTATCACCAGCGGCTCAAGGAACTGATTCAAGCGGGCATTTCACTCACCACCCTGCTCGACCCGCAAGCCGCCGTCCAGGAAGTTGCGCTCATTGCCCAACGAACGCTGGAGGCGCGTTTTGTATTCGTCACGCTGCTCGACCAGCAGGGAAATTTTTCGCGCATCTCCGCCGCAGGCAGCGCCCCGCGCCTATTCGCCGCCTTGAGCGAAAACTCGACGGATGAACCGATCATCCAAGCCGCGCTCAACGCTACCCGTCCCTTCCGCATCCGCGATATTCGAAAATACATTCGCCCTGGGAAATTGGAGATTGACTCGGCCGAATTGAGGAGCGCGCTTGCCATCCCCATTCGCCTGCACCGCCTGAGCATCGGCACCATCATCGCCTTTGGCAAGCAGGATGGCGTCTCGTTTTCCGAGAACGATCAATCGCTCGCCGACCTGATGTCGTCGCAGGCAGCGGCATCCATCGAAAGTTCGTGGCTCTACCAGGAACTCCGCAACACCCTAAACACCACATCCATGTTGTATCAATTGAGCGTGGATGTGATCCAGGCGGAGGAATTAAGCCACGCGGCGGAGTTGATCGCCCAAGCCGCTTACAAATTGACGAACGCCAGCGAGACGGGAATCATGTTATTGTCCAAATCGGGCAATATCGAAGCAGAGGTCGGGATTGACGCGGGGGGGGTCCATAGCCGCAGGGAACACCCGCAAACCAGCATTGATCAGGCGATTCAGACCGGTCAAAGCATCATCATCCCCAACGAAAACGGCTCGACCGTCTGTTACCCATTGCTCACCGTCGGCGGGACCTACGGCGCGATGTGGATGAAGATTCCCGAAAGCCGCGGGCAGAATTTTGCAAACCTGCAGACGCTGGCGAATCAAGCCGCCGTTGCGCTTGAGCGCGCCATCCTTTTGGCGGAATCGCGGCGTCAGGCGGAGGAGATCAAACAGGCATACGCTGAATTGGAGATCACCTACGATCGCACACTGACCTCCCTCATGTCCGCGCTCGATGCGCGCGACCGCGAGACCGAGGGGCACAGCGTGCGCGTCAGCCGGCTGGCTGGCACACTGGCAAGGGAACTTGGTCTGCCCGAGGGGCAAATGAAATCACTCGAGCGCGGCGCCCTGCTGCACGACATCGGCAAGATCGGCATCAGCGACACCATCCTTCACAAGCCGGATAAACTCACCGACGAGGAGTGGAAGATCATGCGCGTCCATCCGGATATTGGGGCTCGCATCGTGGAGGGGATTCCTTTCCTGCGGGATTCCGTGTCGGTGATTCGGCATCATCACGAACGCTGGGATGGAAGCGGGTACCCGTCCGGTTTGCAAGGCAATGAGATCCCCATCCAGGCGCGCATTTTTGCGGTTGCCGATGTGTTCGACGCCCTGACCAGCAGGCGGAAGTATCGAGAAAAATCCTCGGCGGAGGAAGCATTAAACTACATGAAAGAAAACGCGGGAGTGCTTTTCGACCCCGAGATCGTTGACGCGCTGGCGCGCATCGCTTATCACGAATTCATCGAAGGCGTCGTCTTGTAAGCGACAAACTCAACGAAGGACCTGCGCGAACGCACCCACCGCCTGCTGAATCGCGTCGTCGTCTATGCCATAATGCGTGACGAGTCGAATGCGGCGCGGTCCCGCCCAATCGATCAACACCCCAAAGGCTGATATCTTTTCACAAAACATTTTTTCATCGAAGGGCAAGTCGTCTGCCAGGTTGAAATAGATCATGTTGGTGAACGGCGTGCCCTCATCGAGCAATACTCCGGGAATCTTTCGCAAGCCCTCCGCCAGTTTTTTGGCGCGCCGATGATCCTCCGCCACGCGCTTCGACATGGTCTCCAGCGAGATGATTCCCGCCGCGGCGAGAATGCCCACCTGCCGCATGCCGCCGCCGAGCATTTTCCGCAGGCGACGCGCGCGGGCGATAAATTCTTTCGACCCTGCCAGCATCGAACCGACCGGCGATGCTAGCCCTTTGCTCAGGCAAAACATGACCGAATCGGCGGGAGAGATAAGTTCCTTCACGTCCACGTTCAGGGCGGCGGCGGCATTGAAGATGCGCGCCCCGTCAATGTGGAACCTCAAGTTATGATCGCGGGCGATCACACCTACCTCTCGCGTGTATTCGACCGACAACGCCATCCCGCCGCAATTGTTTTGGGTGTTTTCGATGCAAATTAAGCGCGTGATGGGCTGGTGCACATCCTCCGGACGGATCGCCGCCCGGATCTCTTGCAGGTCAAGCGTGCCGTCTTTTTGGTTCTGAATTGGAAACGGGTGAA
>CAYPCK010000164.1:0-5810 GCA_964409185.1 uncultured Anaerolinea sp.
AAGCCGCGCAAAGCCTCGGTGCGGGCTGGTTTACGATCATCACACAGGTGATTCTGCCGAATGTGCGGTCTGCATTGTTGAGCGGCGCATTGCTTACGTTTGCCATTGTGGTCGGCGAAGTGACGCTCGCCTCCTTCCTCGGTGTGGACGCGTTCGGTCCCTATCTCTTCTTGATCGGCCAGCACCGCGCCTATGAACCCGCGGCGTTGTCGTTCGTCACCTTCCTGATGACCTGGTTTGCCATGGGTATGATCCAGTTCGTCACCGGCGGGCAGGGACAAGCCACCGGCTCGCATTAATCCACCACTGGAGATTTTGATATGGCGTATTTATCACTTACCAATGTAACAAAACAATTTGGCGATACTGTGGTGGTGGATAATTTCAACCTCGATATCGAAAAGGGCGAGTTTGTTTCGTTTCTCGGTCCGTCAGGTTGCGGAAAAACAACAACCCTCCGCATGGTGGCGGGATTCGAACTCCCGACCACCGGGCGCATCACCCTGGGCGGTGTGGATATCACCGACAAAGCCCCGAACCAACGCAATGTGGGCATGATCTTTCAGGCGTACGCCTTATTCCCGAATATGACCGTTGCCCAAAACATCGGCTTCGGCTTGCGCCTGCGAAAAATGTCGAAGGAGGAAGTGCGCGGGCGCGTCGAGGAAATGATCAACTTAATCAATCTCGAAAAACACGCGAATAAATATCCCCACCAACTCTCCGGCGGACAGCAACAACGCGTCTCGCTCGCCCGCGCATTGGCGATACGCCCCGAAGTGCTCCTGCTCGATGAGCCGCTTTCGGCGCTGGACGCGAAGATCCGCGTATCCCTGCGGCAGGAGATTCGCGCGATTCAGAAACGCCTCGGCATCACCGCCATCTTCGTGACTCACGATCAAGAGGAAGCCCTTTCTATATCGGATCGGATCGTGGTGATGAACGTCGGCGAAATGGAACAGGTCGGCACGCCGTTCGAGATCTACAACTTCCCCAAGACGCAGTTCGTGGCGAACTTCGTCGGCTCGTTGAATAACGCCGATGCCGAAGTGGTTGATCCTGCGAACGGAATCCTCGCCATGGACGGCGTTCACCTCAAAACCGCAGATGAGGGGATGAAAAGTCGAAGAAAAGGCGACAAGGTCAAAATATCCGTTCGACCCGAGCGTTTCAGTTTCGCCGCGGAACCGATGAAGGACAACGTAGTCGAAGCCGCCATCGAGAATATCACCTTCCTCGGGTCGGTCGTCCGCATCCAAATCTCCATTGGCAATACAAGATTCAACATGGATACGTTCAACAACCCGTTCCTTGAACTGCCCGCCATTGGCGCAAGGGAAAAAGTGATGTGCTCGAAAGAAGCGGTGTTGGTACTCGGAACTTCTTGATTGCAATTCAATGCGCAAGTAAAATCGAGAACAAGTAGACGGACCGTCTACTTGTTCTCCTGTTTGTTCACCTCGTGAGGCATTCATGTCCATCATCGAAGAAGTCGCAGGCAAAATCCCAGACTGGCAGGGCAAACAAATTTCCATTGCGCCGCTATCGGGCGGGCTGACCAACTCCAATTTCAGGGTCGAAGCGAATGGCGTTCCGTACTTTGTCCGCGTGCCGGGGGAGAGCACCGAACTTCTCGCCATTGACCGCGCCAACGAGTATCACAATACCAAAGCCGCCTCTGAGGCAGGTGTTGCGCCGAAAATATTCCATCATCTGCCCGAATACAATGTGATGGTGATCGAATTTCTCAATGGCAGGACCATGTCGAAGGATTCGCTCAACGCGCCGGGGATGCCGACGCGCATGGCGCAAGCCATCAAGCGACTCCACGCCGGTCCGCGCTTCCTCCTCGACTTCAACATGTTCCGTCTCACGGAGTATTATCTCAGCTTGTGCCGCGACCGCGCCATCAACATTCCCGATGGCTACCTCGACCGTGTTCCAACATTCGAACGCATTGAAAAGGCGATGAATGCCAAGCCATTGGCAACTGTCCCATGTAACAACGATCTGCTCGCCGAAAACTACATTGACGATGGTAAACAACTCTGGCTTATTGATTACGAATACAGCGGCAACAACGACCCGACGTTTGAGTTGGGTAACACCTGCCAGGAAATGCAATTCAACGACGAGCAGATCGCCGAGGTTTGCACGGCGTATTTCGGTGAAGTCAAGCCGAATATGATCGCGCGCATGAAACTCAACATGATCATGTCCGACGTGGGCTGGGGGTTATGGGCGGCGATTCAAGCGAAAATATCCACGATTGATTTTGACTTTTGGGGCTGGGCAATTGAACGCTGGGGCAGGGCGGTCGAGAAGATGGATTCGGTCGAGTTTGAGGGGTGGTTGAAGGAAGTGCAAAGTTAGAATCTAACTCGGTGGTCGAGTAGCGGCGCGAAGCGCCGAGTATCGAAACCACAGGTGTACAAACGAAATCTTGTAACAAAAACTGCTTTATGCACTCACTGGCGGTCTCGATACGTCCCGACGAACACGGGGCTACTCGACCACCGGGTTAGTTTGAAAAGGTGAAAATGAAAAGTCAAGCAGAAATCGTCGTCATCGGCGGAGGAATTTATGGAACGAGTGTCGCCTACCACTTGCATAAAATGGGCAGGAAGGATATCGTCCTGCTGGAGAAAGGCGATATCGCCAGCGGGGAATCGTCACACGCCGCGGGGGTGGTGACTCAATTCGCCACCTCCAAGACGATGATGTCGTTCCGCAAATACTCTATCGAACTGTGGAGCGATCTTGGTCTGTTCAGTCACGTCGGGAGTTTGAGAGTGGCGTCCAGCCCGGAGCAGCTCAAAGAGTTGGAGCGAAGCGTGAGTCGGGCGAAGGCGATCGGCATGGAGGTGGAAATCATCTCCCCAAGTGAAGCCGTTAAAGTCATGCCGCAGATCACGGACAAGAATTTATACGGCGCGATCTACCTGCCGCGCGATGGACATTTAATTCCATACGACACCACCACTTCGATGGCTCGCATTGTCAAAGAGATGGGCGTCGAAGTCAATACGCACACGCGCGTCACGGGGTTTGAATTGTCGCCGAAGGGCGAGATCGAAGCGGTCATAACTGACAAGGGAATTATCAAAACAAACATCGTGGTCAACGCCGCGGGTATGTGGGCGCCGCGACTCTCGGCGATGGTTGGTGTGCCATTGCCGACCACACCTGTGGATCATCAACACATCACGCTCAAAGCCGTGCCTGGACACGAATTCCCGAAGAACACGCCGTGTTTGCGCGACCCTGATAATCTCGTGTACATGCGCGAAGAACACGGCGGACTCGTGATCGGCGGTTACGAGCCGAACCCGCCCGCGCGCTGGATCGACGGCGCGCCGTGGGAACATGGCAGCGCGACACTGCCGCATTCATACGAGCGGTTTGAAATGTTGCTTGAAGGCGCGATTAGACGTATTCCATTTTTGAAAGACGCGGGCATCATTGACATCACCTGCCACCCCGGCGCGTACACGCCCGATTGCCAGCCGATGCTGGGTCCGATTCCCGGCGCGCGCGGCATGTGGATGCTGGCAGGCATGTCGCTCAACGGCTACGGCGGGGCGGGCGGCATGGGTAAACTGCTCGCCGAATGGATCGTCGAAGGCGAAGCGCCGATGGACGTCAACGCATTTCGCGCCACGCGTTTCGGAAATTATTTCACCGATCCGCAATATGCCGCCGAACGTACCGTCGAAAGCGTGAAATATTATTACGCCATTCGTTTCCCCAATGATGAAAATGAAGCGGCGCGCCCGCATCGGGTCAGCCCTGTGTATCATCGCACGCAGGAACTAGGCGCGGTGTTTGGCGAAAAATTTGGTTGGGAGCGCGTATTGTATTACTCGCCCGATAAGAAATGGCGGCGCGCGGGCGCGGATCAAAAAGAATGGGGCTGGAACAAACCTCCATATTTTGAGCGCGTCGGCGAAGAACATCGCGCCACGCGCGAACGCACAACATTGTTCGATCTAACCTCGTTTGGCAAAATCGAAGTGAGTGGTCGCGACGCATTGAAACTGTTACAACGCGTCACAGACTCGAATGTTGATAAACCCGTCGGAAGCACAACCTATACACAATTCCTCAACACGCGCGGCGGCGTGGAGGCGGATGTCACGGTCTCGCGGCTCGGCGATGAAAAATTCTGGGTGATCACGGGTTCGGGATTTATCGCCAACGACCTGGCATGGCTGCAAATGCACAGCGAAGAAGATGATGTGACCCTGCGCGATATCACAACGGATTGGGCTTGCCTCGCGTTGATGGGACCGAAGTCGCGCTCGGCTCTTTCCAAAGTGACGTCTGATTCGGTTTCCAATGAGGCTTTTCCCTATCTTTCGGCGCGTTTCATTACAATCAATGGAGCAAAAGTCTGGGCGCAGAGAGTCAGTTACGTTGGCGAGCTCGGCTGGGAGTTGTACATCCCGAACAACCGCGCTTCGATGGTTTGGGACATGTTGATGCAAGCGGGCAAAGAGTTCGATATGGAGGTCGGCGGCTACAAAGTTTTGGATTCGCTCCGCCTCGAAAAAGGCTATCGTTACTACACAACGGATGTGACACAACTCGAAACGCCATTTGAAGCGGGCTTGGGATTCTGTGTAAACTTCGAGAAGGGCGATTTCATCGGTAAAGCCGCGTTGATGGAAAAGAAACAAAAAGGCTTCGCGACAAAACTTTGCACGCTCGTGCTAGACGGCGAAGACTTCACCCAAATCTACGGCGGCGAAGCCATTTACCACGAAGGCAAAGTGTTGACCCGCGTCCGCAGTGGGGGGTATGGATTTACGGTTAAGAAGAATATCCTTCTGGTTTATCTGCCGCTTGCATTGGCAAAGGCTGGCTCGAGCGTAGATGTTGAGTTGATCGAGGGTATGCGCGTCGCAGAGGTGACCCCGTCTGTGCTGTATGACCCAAAGGGGGAGAAGTTGAAGGCGTAAAGGCGTTTACCACGAAGGACACAAAGCACACGAAGGTATTAATCTCTAAACCTTTGTGTTTAAAAGATATAATACCCCCATGCCAAAATCCCCTCCCGAATACGTCGGCTTTGGGATGCTGACGCCCGTCGAGATCATGGTGCTGGAGAAACTTCCCAAGCCCAATACGGGCGCGATCGTGACCGAGGTCAACGAGTTTGTGTTCGATGACGCCGCGATTGTGGCTTGTTTACTGCGCCAGTGGGATGTGTCTGCGGGGATGATCGGCACAGCCGTCGGCGACGACGAGCGCGGACACGCGCTGGCAAAACGACTCAAGGATTGGGGCGTGCAGGGGAAAGTGAGATTCACCAAGGAATACAAAACACCGTTAGAAGTGAACGTCTCAGACCGCAAAGGCGCGCGGACGTATTTTTGGCAGCGCATGCCGCAGATTCTCGGCACGCTGGATACAGCGGATTTATCCCTGATCCGCGGCTCGAAAGTTCTCTACGTGGATTGGTATGACGGTGACCACGTTCTGCGCGCGTTGGACGAAGCGAATCGGCGCAAGGTTCCTGTGTTCGTGAACCTCGAACACGGACACAAAGACGCCGAGATTCTGAAACAATACGCCAAGCGCGCTACATTCTGTCAGGCGGTGACGGACGCCGCGCAACTCGGCGGTAAACGCGCCTTGATCGGCACTGCGCGCAAATTATTGAAATCGGGAATCGAGACCGCGATTATTACTTTGGCGAAAGGCGGATGCCTCGTCGCTCACGGGGAGGAGATTGTCCGGGTGTTCGCGCCCAAAGTAAAGGCGGTGGATGCGTGCGGCGCAGGCGCGACGTTCTCGGCGGGATTTAT